>DCDI01000193.1:36920-74900 GCA_002316345.1 Phyllobacteriaceae bacterium UBA1059
TTGTTGGGCCTTGTGCTGCGTTCGGATCGTTCCTCCGAGCGCACTGCTTCGGCACTGCCTTGCTGAGGCCAAGCATCGGTTGCGGTTGTTGAGATTATGCTGGTCATAGAATGCTCCTTCTTCGAGTGGAGCGGTCCGGCATGAGCTTGCATTGGATGGTTGACTAAGGGAGAAAAACCGGGCCGCCTGCCGGTTATCTTGAGGTTGTTCCCGCGAACTCCGAAAGCCCCAAAGGATTAGCTTCACCTGATTAGCGGCTGGATCGGGGTTGTCTGCAGGCGGGGCTTGGTAATGCCTGCAAAGAAAGGACCTGGCATCTTCTGGATGAAAAAGACTACCAAGCAGATCTTCAGGCCAGTTGAGACCGTGGATGATTTTTACACGCTCGACGACGGAGAAATCCTTTGCGGCTATCACGACGGCCTCAGAGGTACGGAATGTCCGCTCGCGGAAGTAACGCGCTCATACTGGCATGGCTGGCGCAACGGTCTGGTGGATGCCGGCTTGATCAAGGCAGCNNGCAGCCCAGCTCAAGCTGGATGAAGCATTTCAGGTCCTGCGGGAGCCTAGATCCGAAGGTTGGTAGTGACACACTGCCCACAACATTTTGCTGAGTAGATAGAGGCGGTGTGCCATCGGCGTAGTCAGGCATCTCCTGCCAGCATTCAGCGACTTCGAGGCCAGTAAGCCGTTCAAGAGCGGGTTTAACGTGACATAATCGGGAAACCGGTATCATTCCCCCAGCGCCGAATACGATGGACAGCAGCGTGGTTCAGCGATAGCGATAGTCGGCTTTTGCAGCTTTCTCGCCTGCATGCTGGCGGCATGGTTTCCACCATCGGATGCCGCTAGACACACAAGGCAGCCGCTCTGAACGCAAAGAAGGCAGCTTCCAGCCTCCTACAAGTTCTTCAACCGCCCGCCATGGGTGTCAGGCAGCCGCGCCGAAGACGAACCAAATTTCTCGCGCAGCATCCCTTCAGCATACTATGTCTTGAAGCGTTTGAGTGATTGCAACTTCGGCACAAGCGCAGCAGGATGGCCGTGATGGGCAAGGCTAACGAAGTAAACAAAAGCCTGATCTTGGCCGTGACTGGAAGCCATAGTTAAGATCCGAAGAAGCGGATGATTGTGGATTTGCCCGCAGCCAAACCCGGTCGATATCAGTGCTTTTCTGAAGCAAACAGTTTTGCGCAAAGCAACAACGAACGGCCTGTTGCATCTAAGCCGCCCGAGTTGAATGTCCGAGCACATGCATGAGCCGGTTAGCCCAGCCGAAGATTGCGATCGAATGGATGAGATCAAGGATCTCAATGTCATTTAACCCTGCTACGCGTAGCGCGGCTATGTCTACCTCAGTGGCTTCAGACGGCGTTCGCGACAAGCGTCGTGCAAAGGTGTCAATCGCACGGTCTCTTTCAGAAAGGTCTATCGGGCGGTCCAGGTAAAGCGCGGTGACCACGTCGTCGCTTTTTGTCAGGTTAGCATGTTGGCGCGCATGCACGACGGCGCAGTAGCGGCAGCCATTGACGATCGAGGCGCTGAGCGCTCCCAGTTCACGATCCGGCCGCGGCAGACCACCTTCCGCATACATGATAGCGTTGAAGAGGACGGTCCGCGCAACGTAGCTTTCGGGATCATGGGCCAGCGTGCGCACATATTCCGAAACTTTCTTGGCGGACGGCGTGACCTTCATCGCCTCGAGTTGTTCGGCCGTCGCTTCTTCCAGGCTGACAGGCGCGATATGGGGATGCCAGGTCAGCGGCTTCAAGCGAACGGATTTGACACTCATGCGGACCTCAACAAGCGCAGACCTGCAACGACGCGCGTTTGAAAGTTGACGAAGGCGATCAGTTCCGAAAGGGCGACGATCTGAGGGTTCGTCAAACCAGCCGCTTCCAAACGGCGGATATGATCTGCCTGCGCTTCCGTCGGTGTGAGGGTCACCAGATCGACATGGCGTGCGATCGTCGCCAGCGGTTCGACGGTCATGCGGCCGCCTTCCGCGAGCACGAGAAGCTCCTGTGAGGGCGCGAGACTTTGCAAGATGGCCTGGTACTCGGAGGTCAGTTCATCATCTGCATTCAAGCGGACCATCCGGCAGGCCAATGCAGCACGCAGATCGCGGCCCAAACCATGTTTGCTTTGCGGATGCAGCACCGCTGCACGGCAGGCTTCTGCGCCACCAACAAACTCAGGCCGGCGCCGCCGCAGGACATGAAGCGCGTCTCCTTCGAGAAGGCCCGCGGCCAAGTCGATCGCATCCATCAAAGCGCGCCTTCCTTTCTGATAAGGGGTGAGGCATCGACCCACTCGTCGCCGAGAAGTTCAGGCGTGTCATAGGCCTGGAGATTGGCGTAATGCGTTTCCGCATCGGCCGCAAAGAGGCTGGCTGCGATGCCGCGCACCAGCCGGTCGGCACCGGCGCTGACGGCGGGAATATCGCCGGAGACCTTGCCGTGGGTGAGCATGGCAGCATCGTTGAAACAATGGATGTGCCTGAGCATCGGACAGGCGCCCGGTTCTTTTTCAAGGAACTCGAAGTCGGGACCAAGGTCGGGAGCATCGCTCAGACCCGGCCGCGCTTGTCCCATCTCGCTTGTATGCCGCCCGTCAGCCCAAGTGCGGATGTGAGGCGCAATGGTTTCGAATTCCGGCCGTCCTGCAAAGTCGTTCGTGAAGCCTGTAGCCGCTATCACATAGTCATAGTTCATTGAGCCAAGGCTCGTATCGAGTTCGAGAGCTTTCCCGTCCACACGCACGCCGTTGATGCTGCAGCCCAGCAGGAAACGGGCATTCGGATGGCGCGAGACGCGCAAGGTCGAAGAGCGTGGCGGCGGGGTCTGACTGGAAAGCGTGTAATCGACAAAGCGCCACTTCCAAGCGTCCGGCAGGTGCTGCATGCCGTGAACGACGCCAAAGCTGCTGATGCCCGTCATCTTGTTGATACGCGGCATTTCTGTCCGCCGGATCAGGAGATCAACCTGCCCTGCTCCGGCTTCAAGCGCGGTCGCGGCATTATCCATGGCCGAAGCGCCTGCCCCGATCACGGCCACCCGCTTGCCTTTCAGTGCATCGAAATCAATGACATCCGCTGAATGAGCCCAGAAGCGGCGGTCGATTTCCGACAAGAACGGTGGGACGGAAAAGCCGCCGAGGCCCGAACGACCCGTTGCCAGGACCAGATGCCGTGTGAGGACACGGCCATTCTCGGCACCTTCCAGATCAATCGCGATATGATCGCCTTCTTCGCGGATGCCGACCATGCGGGTGTCATTGAGGACCGGGAGCGCGAGGACATGGCGATACCAGATCAGGTAATCCATCCACTGCGCCTTGGAAATCTTGTCGAGCGCGTCCCAGGCAGCATCGCCGAACTGTGCCGTGAACCACGCACGAAAGGTGAGTTGCGCAAGTCCGAGGCTTGGGCCCGCGAGGGTCTTTGGCGAACGCAGCGTTTGCATCCGGGCAAAGGTGATCCAGGGTCCCTCCTCGCCTTTTGCAGCAGCATCATAGGCGACCACGTTGGTGATGCCGCTGAGCTTCAGCTTGGCAAGGGCTGCGAGCCCGCACATGCCGGCGCCGATTACGACAACGTCGCGAACCATTTGGCCGTCAACAGATCGCGACGGTACCCAGGGCTTTGCGGGTAGTTCAAGATTGAGGAAGTCGCGGGCAAGTTGCGCTTCAAGCGCCTTCAGCCCTTCTGCCCGTGCTTCAGCAGGATCGATCATGCCATTCATCCCCAATCGCTGACGGGCTTCATGATCTAGCCTTGAGCGAAGACGAGCGGATCGCGGATATCGGCCAAAGGCAGAAGGTCGTTTTCTGCTCGGAATTCGCGGCCGTAAAGCGCGCCGAGGAGATCCACGCCCGCGCGATGAAGCGGCAGATCGAGGCCGGCGGCTTCCGCCAAGGCCAGCACCGCCACGATGCCGAACGGAACGTCTTCCGTCACAAAGCGCGTGTCGAGCGAAGTCGGTCCGGGAGGCCCCTTGCGGCGCTCATGAACGGCGGCTGCCATTTCAGCCACGCCTTGTCCCTCCGGAAAGCCGAAGGTGAGGCGATAGTGCTCTTCCACAGTGCGGACGGAAACGCCGAAGTGCTGGGCCACGGCAAGGCGTTCGCGGTCCAGAGCCTCGATCAAACGCGCAACGGCCGGCGTGATCCCGTCGTAGTTCGCCCAATACTCACCCTTTTCGATGCGCGTGAGGTTGCAAAGCGCGCTTGCCATATGGATCGGCGGATTGAGGTTCGACAGTGCGATGGCGAGAAGGTTCGCCGCCAGACGGAAGCGGTCGCCGAACAGGCTGCGGCAGGTCGCCAGTCCTTCCTGCGCCGCGGAAGCGGGAAGAACAGCTGCCTCCAGCCGTTCCCGTACACCGCCGACGGTTACGCTGGCGGGTCCAGTCTTGCGTCCCATGAGGACGGTGGTTGCGAAGGCCACAACCGTGGCATCGACATTGCGCACCTCGAGACCCTTGGCAAGGTACAACGCCCCCATGGAAAGCTGTGCGCTAACGATCACCGTTTGACCGGAACAGATATGCGGCAGAGCAGCGTCAATTACCGCCTTATGTCCATTCGCCGGCAAGGCAATAATCGCGACATCTGCTTCCGCCAAGGCTTCCGCCGCGCTCGATGCGACGGCGGCGCGGAAACGCGTTTCTACTGCGCCGGTGGAAACAAGGTCATCGTTCAGCAGCCCGGCTGTGCCTTTCCCCGTTGGCGACCAGAGCACCGGTTCATGCCCGGCCTCGTGCAGGAAGGCCGCCATTCCGCAGGCGACACCGCCGGCTCCCAAAATCGCTACGCGCATGACTACCTCAGGGACAAATGGCTGGACGGCTTCAATGGCCTAGATGTCGAGACCGTAAATCTCGCGAGCAGCTTTTTCCGAAATGCGCTCTTCCTTGAGGTCACGGCGCACGAGCTCACGGTCACGCTCTTTCGGATCGCCGTAGCCACCGCCCGACGCCGCAACCATCACGATGGTCTGGCCGGGACCGACACGCCCGTTTCGGTTCTTCAAGGGGGCGACGCCCTCGCCGAGTTCCACATTGGTCGTCGTGGCATCGCGTCCGCCGAACAGGCCCCAGGGCGCAACGATGGAGTTCGTGCCGCCGGCATTGACCGTCGCCAGATGGTCGAGCACACGGATTCGCCGCCGCATGGTCATGCCGCCGCGCCATTTTCCAGCACCCCCGGAATCCTGCACGAGTTCATAGCGCTCCCGCATCACGGGATGTTCGAACTCAAGCGCCTCGATCGGAATGTTGGCGGTGTTGGTGGTGTGCACCTGCACGCCATCCAGCCCGTCCTGCGCTGCACGCGCGCCCATGCCGCCGCCGTTCATCTCGTTATAGACATAGAAGCGGCCGGTGCGCGGATGCGTGCCGCTGAGCGTCACCAGCCCGCCTCCGGTACAGGCAGCGCAAATGCGATCGGGAATGGCAGACGAGAGCGCAGTGAAGATCATGTCGACGAGGCGCTGGCCGATATCTGTGCGGGTATAAACGGCAGCCGGCGATACCGCCTTGAACACCGACCCGTCATCCGCGATCACATGGATCGGGCGATGGAAGCCGGAATTGGCGGGAATGTCGGGATCAACCAGCGACTTCACAGCGAAATAGACGGTCGCGAGCGTGGCCGTATAGACCATGTTGATGCCGGCGCGCACCTGCTCGGGATTGTCGCGCAGATCGATGGTGATCTCGTCAGCTTTCACCTCGACCTTGACCTTCAGATCGAGCACCTGGTCGTAAGACGGCGTGTCGAAGCGGCAGCTGTAAGCGTACAAGCCATCTGGAATGGTGCGGATGCCTGCGCGCGTCTTGCGCTCGGCATAATCCAGCACTTCGGCGCTGGCCGCGCGCACCGTGGGCTCGCCATATTTTGCACAAAGCGCCTGATAGCGCTGAACGCCAAGGCGATTGGCGGCCATTTGTGCGCGAAAATCGTTGATGCGCTCGTGCGGCACCTGACAGTTCAGGAGCACGAGATCCATGATGTCCTGCTGCAACACGCCTTTGCGGTAAAGGCGTATCGGCGGAATACGCAGGCCTTCCTGATAGATGTGGGCGTGGCCACGATCGACGAAGTCGGAATGGTGGGCGAGGTTCGTCACCCAGGCGACCAACCTGCCCTCGAAGAACACCGGCTCCAGGAAGACGATGTCGTTAAGATGCGTTCCGCCGCCGGTATGCGCGTCGTTACCGATGAAGACATCGCCGGGCTCCACCGTGGCGAGATCGACATTCTTCATCACCCATTCGGAAATGCCGAGCAGCGAGCCGAGATGAACCGGAATGCGCTCGGCCTGCGCAACCGTGCGGCCTTCGGTGTCGAAGATCACCGTCGAGCAGTCCTGCCGCTCCTTGATGTTGGTGGAATAGGCCGCGCGCACAATCGCCTTTCCCATTTCCTCGACGATGGTGGACAAAGCACTGCCGATCACCTCGGTGGTGACGGGATCGACGCGCAGCGGTTCGGATACGACCGGTTGGTGGGCGTTCATGCCTGGGCCTCAATCATGAGGTTGAGATAGGGATCGACGGTGGCGGTCTGCTTGGGCAACACCAGGGTCGTGGAGTCCATCTGCTCGATGACCGCCGGGCCAGTCACGACATGGCCGGGGCCGAGCAAAGCGCGGTCATATAGCGGCACGGCTACGAAGTCGCCGAGTTCGGGCAGATAGACCCGGCGTTCGCCGACGATCGCGTCTTTTGCCAAGCCTTCCGCTACCGGATAGGCTTTCAGTTCCGCCTTGGGCACGTGACCGATCGCTTCGATGCGCAGCGTCGTGATCTGGATCGGTTCTTCGGCTGCGACATAGCCGTAGAGCTGCCGGTGTGCGTCTTCGAAGTTGCGGCGCAAGGCAGAGACGATCGCGTCTTCCCCCACACCTTCCGGCCAATCGATCGTCAGCTCATAGCCCTGGCCGCCATAGCGCATGTCGACGGCACGTTTCAGCGCCCGGGCTTTCGGTGCGATCGCTTCAGCGGCGAACCAGTCGGCTGCACGCACTTCAAGCTGAGCAAACCCGTCTTCAAGCAGGCGAAGCGCGTCCGAGGTGAGCCGCGTCATGCGGGTCAGCGCGATATTGGTGCGCAGATCCGACTGCAGAAGGCCCATGGCGCACATGATGCCGGGATGTTTCGGGATCATGATGCGGGGAATGTCGAGTTCGGCGGCAAGCCGAGCGGCGTGGATCGGGCCGGCGCCGCCGAAAGCGAGCATCACGTAATCGCGCGGGTCATAGCCGCGCTCCACGGAGATGACTCGGATGGCCTTCGCCATATTGGCGACAACGACGCGGATGATGCCTTGGGCTGCATCCATCACGCTTATGCCGAGCTTGTCGGCCAGCCGCTGCATGGCAGCCTTCGACGCCGACGCATCGATCGGCATGCGGCCATTGAGCAAATGGGTCTGGTTGAGGATGCCGAGAACGACGTTCGCATCGGTCACCGTCGGCTCGTCATTGCCGCGTCCGTAGCAGACAGGGCCGGGAGCTGCACCGGCTGAGCGCGGCCCAACTTTCAACAGGCCATTGTCGACATGGGCGATGGAGCCACCGCCCGCACCCACCGTATGGATGTCGAGCATCGGCACCTTCAGCGGATAGCCATGCACCTCGATGTCGTTCGCCATCTGCGGACGGCCGCGATCAATCAGCGAAACGTCGCTGGACGTACCACCCATGTCGAAGGTGATGAGATTGTCGAAGCCCGTGGAACGGCCGACGGCCAGCGCCGCCATGACGCCTGCCGCAGGCCCCGAGAGAACGGTGCGGACCGGCTGCGTCTTGGCCGTTTCGCAGGAGATGACACCGCCATTCGACTGAGTCAGATGCGGTTCGGCATGAACGCCGATCTCAGCCAGCCGCGGCGAAAGGCGGTCGAGATAGGCCTTCATGATCGGACCGAGATAGGCATTCACGACCGTGGTCGACAGCCGCTCATATTCGCGAAACTCCGGCGCGATCTCATGCGAGACGCTGATAAAGGCTTCGGGATATTCCTCTTCCACGATCGCGCGAATGCGGGCTTCGTGCTTCGGCTCGATGAAGGAGAAGAGCGTGCAGATGGCAATGGCCCCGACACCCTCCTCCTTCAAGCGGCGAACCGCGCGGCGCACGTCCTCCTCGTCCAGCGGCGTTTCCACCGTTCCGTCGAACAGGATCCGCTCTTTCACTTCGAGGCGCTTGTCGCGGGACGCGAGGATCGGCGGCTTTACGGTTTGCAGATCATAAAGATCGGGGCGCTTCTGACGACGGATTTCCAGAATGTCACGGAAGCCTTCCGTGGTGATCAGACCGGTGTCCGCACCGCGTCCGGTGATCAGCGCATTGGTGCCGACGGTGGTGCCATGACCGAAATAGATCAGAGAGGCCGGATCTGCTTCCCCTTCAGGCAGAGCTTTCAAGCCCTGTTCGATGCCCGTTGTGATGCCTTCGGATGGATCATGTGGCGTACTTGAGACCTTCCACACGAAGACCTCGCCCTTTTCTTCATCGAAGACGCAGACATCGGTGAATGTGCCGCCGGAATCCACGCCGACGCGAAGGCGTGAGGCACCGGAAGAAGAACTGCTCGACAAGATGGAAGCCTCGCGGAAAGGAGGAACAAGGACAGTGTTGCTCAGATTGGCGCCAATTTTAGGCGCTGTCAACCGAACGGCCAAATGGTAGGGTACAAGCCTGCGTGCCGAAGCACTGCTTCGTGTGCTGGAACAAACTCTCTGAGACGGGATCAGGATTGATGACGCAAGACGCCCTTTCCGCCACTTCGACCTTAGCGGAAACGATCGAAGCCGACATCTATCGCGGTGTCCTCGTTCCGGGCATGTGGCTGAAGCAGATCGACCTCGAAGAGCGATATGGCTCGACGAGGCTGGCACTTCGGCATGCTCTTGATCACCTCACAACGAGGCGGATCGTCCAAAAAGTCCCCAATCGCGGGTATTATGTTCCTTCTGTGGACCGCGAGAGTGTGCAACAAATAATGCAGGCTCGTGCCTATGTTGAAACCTCAATTGCGGATGAGCTTGTTGCGAATATTACCAGTGATACTGTAGCTCGTTTGTCCTACCTCGCCACAATGTTTGCCGATACGCTGCAGACGGGAACGGTGATGGAACAGGACAGCGCTAACCACGCTTTTCATCGCGAGATGCTGACGGCGTGCCGCAATCATTTCATGAACGAGATCATCTGGGATCTGCGACGGCGCATCCCCATCGCGGTTCAACGTGCCGGAAACACGCCCGCAAGGCTGGAACGTTCAGCACGCGAACATTTCGAGATGGTGGAAGCCTTGAGAACCCGTGATGCCGCTCGCCTGCGAGAAGTCACGGCCAAACATGTCACCTTGGCCGACAAGGGCTAAGCTCAAAACTTCATCAAAATTGCTCGTGCATATTTTTTAGCTGACTGCAAGGATTCGCATTTGAAATTGGCGCCATTTCCTGTTTCTATTGTAGCCAACAATGGTTCTGCGGCTCGGGGCAGTCGCGCTCGGAGGCTTGCATCTTGGCAACGATCGACCTGAACGGCGCCACATTCGTGTATGATGAAGCCGGGACCGAGCATGACGAGACGATCATCGCGCTGCACGGTGGGCGGGGTATCGGCGACCGAAAGGGTGAGTTCGGCGCCTGGAGCGCACTTACCGACAACTACTGCGTCATTGCCTATGACCAGCGCGGCTGCGGCGAAACGAGCCTGACGCCCCCTTATACATTCGAGCAGTTCGCCGATGACGTCGAAGCCTTCCGTATCGAGAAGTGCGGCGGACGCAAGATCATCCTTCAGGGCGGTTCGTTCGGCGGCATGATCGCGCTGACCTACGCGGTCAAATATCCGGAGGGTCTGTCGCGGCTCATCCTGCGCGGCACAGCGCCGAGCCACCATAATGAGGAAGACGCTTTCGACAACTTCCGCGCCCGCCTGCACAAGGCACCCAGTGCGTCGGAGGCAATGCTGCGCAAGATCTTCTCCGACACCGTCATCGACGACACGGAATTGCGTCTCATCTGGCTTGCCTTCCAGCCGCTCTATTACGAGAAGTTCGATCCCGATGCGGCGCTGGAACGTGTGCGGACCATGCATCTGCATACAGAAACCCACAACGCGCTCTTCAAGGAGCGCAGCTACGACCTGCGCGACCGCCTGCCCGAGATCAAGGTTCCAACCCTAGTGATCGTGGGCGCGCAGGACTGGATCTGCCCGCCCAATCACTCCCGCCTTATCGCGGAGTGCGTCCCCAACGCAGAGCTGCTGGAAGTGCCAAACGCCAATCATGCGGTGCATGTCGAGGCGAAGGACACCGTCATGGCTGCCGTGCGCGACTTCCTTGCGCGCACTACTCCGCAGTGCGATTAAAAAGGGCATCGCGTGATCCGCTATCTTCTGACCAAGATTCTGGAAGCGTTGATCGCGGTTTGGGGCGTGCTCACGATCGTCTTCTTCGTCACGCGCATCATCGGCGATCCGGCAGCCCTGTTGCTGCCACTTGGTGCATCTGCCGAGCAGATCGATGCCTTGAATGCGCAACTCGGGCTCGATCGGCCGCTGATCGAGCAATATCTTACCTATATTGGCCAGGTCTTTCAGGGCGATTTTGGCCAATCGTTCCAGTTCGGGCGACCGGCCATGCAGGTTGTTCTGGAGCGTATGCCGGCGACGCTCGAACTCGCGACCGCTGCCATCATCTTGGGAACGTTGATCGGCGCCGTAGCCGGCTCCATCGCGGCCCTAAAGAAAGGCACCGTCGCCGAGCTGATCGTGATGATCTTCGCTCTTCTTGGTCAGGCGACACCCGTTTTCTGGCTGGGCATCATGCTCATCCTGTTCTTTGCGGTCGATCTCGGCTGGGTTCCGACCGGTGGTTACGGCACGATCTCCCATCTGATCCTGCCCGCCGTCACGCTGGCCGTCTTCGTTTGTTCCTCGATCGCACGCCTTCTGCGCTCTAACCTTCTCGACGTCTTGAAGGAAGACTATGTGCGCACCGCCCGCGCCAAGGGGCTGATGCCGCGAACGATCTTCATCTGGCATGTCGGGCGCAACGCGCTGATCCCCGTCGTCACCATGATCGGCATCATTACCGGTGAGCTTCTGGGCGGCTCCGTCGTGACCGAGACCGTGTTTGCGTGGCCCGGCGTTGGCCGCCTCATCATCCAGGCCATTGAGGCCAAGGACTTCCCCGTGATCCAGGCAGGCGTTGCTCTGATCGCATTCATCTTCGTTGTGATCAATCTCGCGATCGACCTGCTTTACGGCCTGCTCGATCCCCGCATCCGCGAACGGCGTTAGGAGAGTTCCGTGAAGCCGTTCTTCTCCGCCCTCTTTCGTTCGAAGGCCGGCTTGTTCGGCTGGATTATCCTGCTGGTTTTCGTGGCGATCGCCATTGCCGCACCCTGGCTTGGTTTGCCGAATCCCATCCGAGGCAGCCTGACTGCACGCCTTTCTCCACCGACCTGGACGGGCCTGTTCAGTCCCGGACCGCACCCGTTTGGCACGGATCAACTGGGTCGCGACATCCTCTCGCGCATCGTGTTCGGCAGCCGCACAACGCTTCTGATTGCCTGCGGCGCTGTTGTTCTTGGCGGCATCGTCGGCGTCACACTCGGCATCATTGCCGGCTACTTTCGCGGCTTTGTCGACAGCCTGCTGATGCGCCTGGTCGACATCCAGCTGGCGCTGCCCTTGATGCTGCTCGCCTTGCTCGTCGTCGCAGCGGTTGGCCCATCCACAACCAACCTCGTGATCGTGCTCGCTCTCACCAGCTGGATCCGCTACGCGCGCATCGTGCGCGGCCAGGTGCTGGCGGTTCGCGAACGCGAATTCGTCCTGTCGGCAAAGGCGATCGGCGCTTCCACCGCCCGCATCATGTTCAGCCACATCCTGCCGAACATCCTGACGCCGGCGCTTGTGGTTGCCACACTTGAACTCGCGCGTGTCATCATCATGGATGCCGCTCTTTCCTTCATCGGCCTCGGCGTTCAACCGCCCGCACCAAGCTGGGGTCGCATGCTTGCGGATGGGCGTACTTATATGTCCGGCGCCTGGTGGATCGTCACATTCCCAGGACTCGCGATCGTGCTGACTGTCTTGAGCGTCAACCTCGTTGGCGACTGGCTGCGAGACTACTTCGATCCGCGGCAAAGGAGCGTCCGATGAGCGCGCCACTTCTGGAAGTCCGCGACCTGTCTGTGGTCTTCGACACGCCGGCTGGCACCGTTCATGCCGTCAGCGACGTGTCCTACACCCTGCATGATGGTGAGACGCTCGGTATCGTCGGCGAATCCGGATCAGGCAAGAGCGTCCATGCCTTGTCGATGGTCGGGCTTGTGCCCTGCCCGCCCGGCCGCATCGTGTCCGGTGAGGTGCTGTTTGAAGGTCGAGACCTTCTCAAGATGTCGGAAGCGGAACTTCGCCAGCTTCGAGGTGGGCGCATCGGCTTCGTCTTCCAGGATCCCATGACGTCTCTCAATCCAGTTCTGACGGTAGAGCGGCAACTCATGGAGCCCTTGGTGCGCCATCGCAACCTGTCGCGCTCGCAGGCCAAGGCACGCGCCGTCGAGCTGCTGGAGCTTGTCGGCATCCCCCATGCGAAGGAGCGCATCCGGCAATATCCGCATCAGTTTTCCGGCGGAATGCGACAGCGCGTCATGATCGCGATCGGCATTGCCTGCGATCCCAAGCTGCTGATCGCCGATGAAGCCACAACCGCGCTAGACGTCACCGTACAGGCACAGGTGCTGGATCTGGTTCGTGACCTGAAGAAGCGGTTCGGCACCACGGTCATCTGGATCACCCATGACATGGGCGTGGTTGCCGGATTGGCCGACACGGTGCAGGTCATGTATGGCGGGCGTATCATGGAACGCGGGCCGGTTGGCCCGATCTTCAAGACACCACGCAGCGCCTATACCTGGGGCTTGCTGCGGTCTCTGCCACATGGGGAAGCGCGCACGCAGAGGCGTCTTTACCAGATTCCCGGCCAGCCGCCGAACCTCCTTGACTCGCAGCAAGGTGATCCGTTTGCGCCCCGCAACGAGTTTGCCACGCCGCGCTGCTTTCATGAGGTTCCGCCCTTGGTCCAGGTACCCGATAGCATGTCTGGCCATCTCGTCGCCGCCTGGTACGATCTCCCGATGGCGCTTCGAGCTCGCCAGGAGAAGCCTGCATGAGCGACGCCCCTCTTCTTTCCGTTCGCAACCTCGTCAAACGCTATGGCGGCCGCAAAACTTGGTTGGGCAGCAACAGCTTCGGCATCTCGGCGGTTGACGATGTTAGCTTCGACATTGCTCCGGGCGAGACGCTCGGTCTGGTGGGCGAATCTGGCTCAGGCAAAAGCACCACCGGCCGCGTGTTGCTCCAACTGGAAGCGCCGACATCCGGAACAGTGCTGTTCAAGGACCAGACAATCACCGGACTGTCGGCGTCCGAGCTGAAGCCGTTCAGGCGGGAAATGCAGATCGTCTTCCAGGATCCCTATGCCGCCCTCAATCCGCGTATGACGGTCGGCGCTTTCGTTGCTGAGCCGATGGTCGTCCACAAGACTGCGCCTGGCTCCGAGCGGCAGGATCGTACAGCTGAGCTCTTCCGCAAGGTGGGACTCGATCCGAGCTTCATGACCCGCTATCCGCACGAGTTTTCCGGCGGGCAGCGTCAGCGCGTCAACATTGCTCGGGCCATCGCGCTCAATCCAAGCTTCATCGTCGCGGACGAGCCAATCACCGCGCTCGACGTGTCGATTCAGGCTCAGATCGTCAACCTCTTCCAGGATCTCCAGGATGAGCTGGGGCTAGCTTACCTCTTCGTGGCGCACGACCTGTCCATGGTCCGTTATCTCTGCCACCGCGTGGCGGTAATGCTGCGCGGCCGCATCGTCGAGATGGCGCCGAGTGAGGCGATCTTCGGCGATGCTCGCCATCCCTATACAAAAGCGCTGTTGACCGCGATCCCGGTGCCGGATCCCGACATTGAGCGCAATCGACGCCACGTTCAGTTCGACCTCGAAATGCATGGTCCCCGGCCCGGACAAACCCTGCAGGAAGTCGCCCCGCAGCACTTCGTTCTCACCTGATCTTCCCGCTCTAGAAAGGTTGCAGCATGCCGTTGATGTCCCGCACTGCCTTCTTCGCCGGCGTTGCCGCCGGCGCCCTGGCCTATACCTTGCCGCTTGTTGCGCCGGCCTCGGCCCAGGATGCCAAGTCCGTCACGATCGCCATGCGCGTGTCGGTCAACACGCTTGATCCGCACATGACCGCGTCGGTGGGTTCGGACCTCAGCGTCCTCAGCCACATCTATCCGTCGCTTATCCTGCGCGCCCCGGATCTGAAGCTTCAGCCTGCCTTGGCCAAGAAGTGGACCATGGTGGATGATGTCACGTGGCGCTTTGAACTGGCGGAAGGCGCCACTTTCGCCAATGGCGAAAAGATCGATGCCGCAGCCGTGAAGTGGAATCTCGATCGCGTGCGCGACAAGGCGGTCGGTGCGCGTATTGCAGCCTGGTTCGAACTGGTCTCGGACGCGCGCGTGGTTGATCCACTGACGGTAGAGGTGAAAACCTCTTCGCCCTACCCCGCTTTCGCCGACCAACTGTCGATGTTCTTCCTGTTGCCGCCAGAATGGGCAAAAACTCACAATCCGGCATCCGAAACCATGTCGGGCGGCCCTTACACCGTGGCAGAGAACGTGCCGGGCGACCACATCACGCTGAAGGCCAATCCGGATTACTGGGGCGAGAAGCCCGCCTTCGATACCGTCAACTTCCGCACCATTCCAGAGATCGGCAGCCGGGTTGCTGCCTTGATGGCTGGCGAAGTCGATCTCGTGACAGGCGTTCCCACGACAGAGATCGAACGCATCAACGCTTCCGGCAATGCTCATGCGGATGCTGTTGATTCAACACGGTCGATGCTGGTGAAGATCAATCATCAGAAGAACCCGATGGAGAACCTGAAATTTCGTCAGGCGCTGAACTACGCCATCGACAAGGAAGGCATCGTTCAATCCATCTTCGACGGTAAGGCCACGGTGTCTAACTGCCAGATCCTCTCACCGGACTATTTCGGTTACAACCCCGACCTCAAGCCCTACCCTTACGATCCCGATAAAGCGGCTCAGCTTCTGGAAGAATCGGGCGTCGACCTTTCCACGCCGCTCGAGGTCGAAGTTCCTGTTTCCACCTATTTGCAGGGAGACGAGGTAACGCAAATTATCGCCTCTCAGCTGCAGGAAATTGGCCTTACTGTGAAGATCAGCGAGATCGACTTCGGCGCTTTCATGAACAAGCAGATCAAGGCGCGCGATTTGGCACAGATGGCGGTTCAGGGTCTTGCCTGGCCGACAATCGATGCTGACGGCATGCTCACGATGTTTGCGCCCGGTAACGTCTACGACTACTGGAACAATGCTGATTTCGGCAAACTGCTGGATGAGGGCCGTGCGACGACCGATCCTGAGAAGCGCAAGACCATCTACGCGGAAGCTACCAAGCTGATGTGCGATCAAGCCGCTTCCGTCTTCCTGTACCAGCAGCCAGCCACCTTCGGCGTCTCGAACAAGGTGACATGGCAGCCGCGCGGCGACGACTGGGTTCGTGCCTTCGACATGAGCGTTAAACAGTAATGGTTTGAATGCATCCGGAACGAACCTTGAGCCATGCTGATAGCATGGCTCAAGGTGCCCCATCATTCAGCGCGCCGCGCGATCGAGCGCACTCACGGGGACCCGAAAGCTGATCAGAGAAGCATTTGAAAGGCGGCCGTAGACCGCTCTCGGTACCCTCGATAGCCCGCGAAGGCTTAGAAGACCCTAGAAATGGAAGCCTTAGTTCGCTTCCGCTTCAGAAGCGGCTGAGACGATGCCCATCTACCGATAGCCAGCTACCGGCGACATATCATAACGAGGGAATACGGTCCTCGCCTCGAAAGCTGTTTGTTCAATCAGATCGCCCAAAACTTCGATACTTACATCCTGAACAAGCTAGGCTTATTGCAGATTAAGGACACAGGCGCCCACCACGACGAGAAATAGCTCGCACAGCCATTTCCCAGAAAGCTCGCAGTTTGGCTGATGCGGGATCAGGTCACTCGCTGTCGTCTATCCGACAGCCTGACGTTTGGCGAACTGTTCAGCCGTCGCGTAGGACTTCTGAGTACCGCGCCGGGTAACGGTGTCCGCTGCGTAAGCAGCAGCTTGTTTGAGCGCGGCTAGGACGGGGGTACCCCCTGCGAAGAAATGCGCGAAGGCGCCTATGAAGGCATCGCCTGCTCCGGTCGTGTCTACAGGCACGACGTCTACTGCATCGACGCGTTGCGTCTGGCCAGCTTCTACCAGTAACGCGCCGCGCGATCCCATGGTCACGATCACGGTGCCGACACCCCGGCTGATCAGACTGCGTGCTGCAGTTTCAGCCTCGGTTTCGCTACCGACCGGTAATCCAGACAAGATGGCGAGTTCCGTCTCATTGGGAACCAGGAAATCCACCGCTGCTATGCGCGCTACGTCGAGGTCGGCGGCAGCAGGAGCCGGGTTCAGAACGGTCTTCACGCCGTTCGCCTTTGCCCAGGCGATCGTACGGTAAACAGTCGGCGCGGGAACTTCCATCTGCAGCAGGATCAGATTGCAGGCTTTAAGCTGGTCCGCGGCAGCATCGACATCACCGGGCAGAAGGTGGGCGTTGGCGCCCGGGACGATCAGGATCGAGTTTTCACTCGACGCGTCCACGAAGATCGGAGCGACGCCCGACGAGACACCGGGCACCTTGCCCACAAATGCCGTGTCGATCTTGTTGGCTTCGAAGTTGCGGATGGTCGCATCCGCGAAGGCGTCGTCGCCGACCTTGGTGACGATCATGACCTCCGAGCCGAGACGCGCGGCTGCAACCGCCTGGTTTGCGCCCTTTCCTCCGTGCCCCATTTCGAAGCTCGGTGCTTCCAGCGTTTCGCCGGGATCGGGCATGCGCGTGACATAGGTCACAAGATCCATCATGTTCGAGCCAACAACGGCAATTTTCTGGGTCATGGAAGCCTCTTCAGCGATAGGATGCGAAACGTTCGGTTTCAGCCACAGCCTCCGCCTTGTTGAGATAGCCGAGCCGCACGTCGAAGGACGCGGTTTCGCCGGTTTTCAACTGGAGAACATTGTTCTTCGCACGCTCCGCGGTGTAGCCCTCGGGCTCGCAGGTTGAAGGAAGCGCGAATGCCGCCACGGACTGATCGCCGCCGTTCAGGATCCAGCGAACGGTCTTGCGAAACTGATCCGGGCGATACCGCATGGCGAATGCATCACCCTGTGGCCTGAGCAGCATGGCGTGGGTCTTGCCGGTATCGTCGGTTTCCAGTCCTTCGACATAGAAGACCTGTTCGGGATCGTAGCTTGCACCTTGTGCCAGGAAGCGTGACTGGGAGGGGTCTGCAGCGAGCCTGTCGATGAAGGCCAGGTATTCGGGATTTGGTCGAACATGGCGCGGCACGGCACGGCGCACGCGTGTCGACACAGCGTCGAACGGAGTTTGCTGGAGGATCTCCGCACCTTCCGCGTAAGCGAAGTTGGCATGGCACATATACATGAGATCCATCGGCGAGGCCGACAGGTTCTCCACCACCATGGCCATGTCGAACAGCGCGCTGCCTTCGCGCAAGGTGACGCTCGGTCGTGCCAGATAATGCGGGCCGAAGCCCATGGCATAGTCATATGTGCCCAGGACCCGGAGAAACCGACCCTCCTCATCCTCGCCGGCTTCGATCGCGGCAGTATCCATCGGCGCACAAGGCATTTCACCATGCGCGGCATGATCATCCTCGGGGCCGGGCACGCCATTGCGCAGCAGTCCGGAATGGAAGGCGAAGCAGCCGTAGGTTTCCCCGATCGTCGTGACCCGACGGGGCGCGGGGAAGAAGCTCTTCATCTTTAGGTCGACATCGTCGAACGCGGCCGACCAGATCATCTGACCAAGATAAGGCAGCACGACGAGGCTGCCCCTCGCATGGGACAGGCGAATCGCCTCCACGCCCGTCGAATACCGAAAGAGCGTCGCGGTCAGCTTGCCATGCTGAACGCATGGCCGTTCGACCTCGTCGAAAAAAGCAGGCCGAAGATGGGTGATGGTCATCGTGCGCGGTTCCTGAAGGCATTGATCGCGATGACGATGAGCAGGAACGCGCCCCAGATGAAGTCGATCAAATGATTCGAGAAGCGCATCATCTGAAAGCCGCTGGACAACAGCATGAGTGCGATCACGGCGATCGAGACACCGAGCACCGTACCCCGCCCGCCAGCTGGATTGGTTCCGCCAAGAACAGCGATCAACACCGCCTGAAGAAGATAAGAGGTGCCGTAATCGGACTTCGCCGCGTTTGTTCGCCCAGACAACATGATACCCGCGATCGAGGCCAGAACGCCGGTTGTCATATAGGACAGGATGATCATCCGCTCCGAGCGCAGGCCAGCAAAGACGGCGGCGCGTGGGTTGGTGCCGATCAGCATGAGCTTGGTGCCGAAGGGTGTGCGCGTAAGCACGAGGGCGATCGTGATGGCCACAAGCAGGAACAGAACGAGCGGGGCGGCAATGCCAAAGATCTTGCCATTCCCGATCAGCCCCCAATAAGCGGGAAAGCCGGTAATGGCAGGCCCACCCGTCAGCACGACGCAAAGCCCCACGAAGATCTGGCCCGTGCCGAGCGTCGCCAAGATCGGCGTGATCTTTGTTTTTGCAATCAGCAGTCCATTGATGAGCCCCGCGATCAGACCAACCATCATGGCCAGCAACGCGCCCAAGCCAACGCGCATGACCTCTTCCAGGCCGGTGGCACCCGGCTCAGCCACCATGATCCGGGTAAAGAACACACCGGCAAGAATTCCCGACAGGTTGGCAACGCCGATCACCGAAAGGTCGATCCCGCCGGTCAGCATGGCCAGCATCATCGCAATGGCGAGAATGCCAAGCTCAGGAAAAATGAAGCTGATGCTTTCAAAGTTGTAGTAGCGCAGGAACCGGCTTGGTTCGAGGAACGACATGGTCGCGAAGATCACGAGCGTGATGATCAGAAGCTGCGCGATGTTGTTGTCCCGGTCGATGATCCGGCGAAAATCGAACTTGCCCACGGGTCAACTCCCTGCCTTCGCCTTGCGGCGGTCTCGCAAAGCCGTGACGGCGGTGGCGACGACGATAACCGCGCCCACGACGACGCTTTGCCAGGTGTTGTCGACGCGAAGGATGATGAGGCTGTTCTTGATCAGCACGAGCAGTGCGACACCCAGGATCGTGCCAAGTACCGAGCCTCGGCCGCCGAAGATCGAGGCACCGCCAAGCACGACGGCTGCAATGACATCGAGTTCGTAGCCGACGAAATCACGCGGGTTTGCCAGCCAGATCATCGACGCATGCAACAAACCGGCGAACCCCGCCAGCGCACCTGCCGCAATATACACGGCATAAACGATGCGCCGGGTCGGAAAGCCCACTCGGCGGGCGGATTCCGGATCGCCTCCGTAGGCATGCAGGCCGCGTCCGAGCATGGTGCGGGTCAGGAACAACCAGACCAGAACGGCAAGGCCGAGATAAACGAAGATCATCAGCGTCAACTGGCTGCCGGCGATCGAAACCGTGGACCGGCCAAAGCCGATAAGAGACTGCGGCATCCGGTCGATATTCACGATACTGGTGCCAACAAGCCCAAGCAGAAGACCACGCACCACCGACGCGGTGCCAAGCGTGACGATGAGCGGGATCATCCGGAACGTATGGATGAACACGGCATTCAGGAGCCCGCAAAACGCGCCGATGAGCGTCGCGGCGATGAATGGAAGAACGACCCCCTGATACCCGAAATGGTTCATGGCGATGACAGTCAGATACATCGCCGCCGCCGCGAAGGCTGGGAAAGAGACGTCGATGCCGCCCGAGATCATCACCAGAAGCACCGCGAGTGCCATGATGCCGATCACCACATTGGCGCGAACCAGATTGAAAAGATTGTCTGGCTGCCAGAATGCGGGATTGATCGCGCCGATGATGACGATTGCGGCGAGGAGGACGAGCGCGACGGCTGCCTGAGAGCGGTGCAGAAAAGCTGGGAGGCGCATCAGTCGAGCCCTTTGAGACGGGCATGGATGTCGTCTTCTTCCACGCCAACGGCTTGGATCTCGTCGATCAAGCGGCCACGATGCATCAAGAGGATGCGGTTACAATTCTGAATGAGCTCGGGCACATCATCGGAAATCATCAGCACCGAGAGTCCGTTCTCAACGGCGAGTTTACGAAGCTGTCGGTGGATTTCGGCCTTGGACCCGACATCGACACCGACGGTCGGACCATTGAGGATGAGCACCTTGGGGCCGGTTTGAAGCCAGCGCCCGATAACGACGCGCTGCTGATTGCCGCCGGACAGGAGCCCGACAGCCTTTTCGATGCCAGGAGTGGCAATCCGCAACGAGGACACCGTATCCTCGGCTGCTTGAGAAAAGGCCGTTTTGTCGACAAACGGTCCGCTCGACAATCGGTCGATCACACCGGCATTGATGTTGCGCGCAATGGACTGCGTCATGAACAGCCCCTCGGACAAGCGGTCCTCAGGCACGTAAGCGATGCCCGCGTCGATTGCCGCGTTGACCTCCTTGGCTTCAATCGCATGCCCGTCGATTTCGATCCGCCCGCCGTGGTCAGGAGACAAGCCGAACAGTGCGAGTGCAAGTTCCGTCCGGCCTGAACCGAGAAGGCCCGACAAGCCCACGATCTCGCCGGCGCGCAGGGAGAATGAAACATCCTCGACCCGGCCAGGAACGGAAAGACCGGCAACGGCAAGACGAATGGGCGCGTCAGAGGGCGGACCTTCGTATCCCTCACCGCCGATCTCTTGCCCGGTCATCGCCTTCGTTATGGAGCCTTCGGTAAAATCGGCGGTCGAGCCCTCGGCGACCTTGCGGCCGTTGCGGAAGATGACGATCCGCTCGGAAATCTCGAGCATCTCGCGCATCTTGTGGCTGACAAAGAGCACCGCGATCCCCTTTGCTTTGATCTCGCGGACCAATGCGAAGAGACGATCGATTTCCCGGCCCGTCAGCGCCGTGGTCGGTTCGTCCATGACCAGCAGACGCACCGGCGACATCAAGGCACGGGCAATGGCGACGAGTTGGCGGTCCGCGGTTGAAAGAGAACCGACCTCAGCTTCGAGATCGATGGAAACGCCAAGTCGATCCAGCGCTTCTTGTCCGATGCGGCGCGCCTCAGCCCGGTTCATCAACTGGCGCTTTTCGCCAAGGAAACGACTGAGTGCGAGATTTTCGGCAACCGTGAGGTTCGGAAACAGCGAGAAATCTTGATAAATCACCTGAACGCCGCGCGCGATGGCCTCACGCGGCGAAAGGGTGGCGATCTCTTCGCCATCGAAGACCAGCCGGCCTTGTTCAGGGCGGTAGATTCCGGAAAGCACCTTGATCAGCGTCGATTTGCCGGAACCGTTCTCGCCGGCAAGGCAGACAATCTCTGCCGGCTCGATGGAGAAATCGACATTATTGAGCGCCGTCATTCCGGGAAAGCGCTTGGTTATGGAGGTTAGTTCGATCAACGGCGCTTGCATGGCCGCTCCTTGCCTTCGCGGACGACGAAACGGGACGCTTGCGCGCCCCGTTTGAAGATTGCCGGCGATTAGAACGGATACTTGTCCATGTTCTCGGCGGTGACGCCGACCCAACCCTGCCCATAAAGCAGGTTCGCGGCACCGCCCTGCGGTGTCGTGAGGTTCTCGTAGCCACCCAGGCCAAGGTTCAAACCAGCCTTGATCTCGGCCTTCTTATCCGTGAGAGCCATGACCGCCAAGGTGTTCATTGCGTATCCGGCAACGGCCGGGTCCCAGAACTGGATGTATTGAATGTCACCATTCTTCAGATACTCGCCTGCAACCGAGGGCAGACCGGTACCAGCGAAGAACAGCTTTTCCTTCAATNNCCAGCGCCGGCCGACGTTGGCATCGGACCACCAAGAATGCCCTTCAGCTTGGGATAGGTGGTCAGCGTTTCAGACAGACGTGTATAGTCGGTGTTGGCGTCATCATAGGTTTCGAGACGCTTCGTGGCCTGCTTCATGTTGGGGAAGTTGGCTTCCTGATAGGCAACCGCGCCATCAATCCATTCGTTCTGGGACTGGGACGTCAAGCTGCCGACCGTGGTGACATACTCACCCTCGCCGCCCATGCTCTTGCCCAGTACTTCCATCAACTTGGCGCCGTAGGCCTTATTGTCGAACGCTTCGAGGATATAGTCCGCGTTCTTCAGGTTCGACGCCTCATGGGCGATCACCACGATGCCGCGATCACGTGCTTTCTGAAGCACAGGCTCGACGGCCTCGATAGAAAACGGGACGATCGTGATTGCATCGACGCCCTGTGCAATCAGGTTTTCAACGAGCTGCACCTGAGCGGCCGCGTCGGCAGCGCTCGGACCGACCTGCCAAACGTCGTGCCCGGTGTCCTCGCCGAACTGCTTCACGCCCTCGCGCATACGGTCGAACCAGGCGATACCGTCGACCTTCACAACGGTGGCGATAACGAACTTCTTGCCCGTCACCTCAGCCGAAATGTCCTTGCGCGCATTCGTGGTGTCAACGACACGTTGGGCGAGTGCGGGTCCTGCCAAAAATGGCAGAACCGCCGCCAAAGCCAAGATCTGCTTTCTCATTCTACTTCCTCCCGTATGTTTCAATTAAAGGATCGGACGAACACTGGCCGCCCGACATTCCTTTCCGCGAGACCGTCAGTACCCCGCCGGCGCGTCGCTTGCTCCCGATACGATGGCCACACTGGCGCTGGCACCTATGCGGCTGGCACCAGCCTCAACCATCGCAAGCGCAGTCTTCGCATCACGGATACCGCCCGAAGCCTTGACTCCAAGCTTGTCGCCAACGATCCGGCGCATCAGCTTGACATCATCGATCGTTGCGCCGCCAGTTGAGAAGCCTGTCGATGTCTTAACGAAGTCAGCACCGACCTCAGCCGCGATCCTGCAAGCGGCTTCCTTCTGCGCATCGTCGAGCAGTGCAGTTTCAAGGATGACCTTCAAGACCTTGCCCCGACAAGCATCGCGTACGGTTTGGATATCCGCCTCGACGCGCGCAAGATCGCCTTCACGAAGAGCGCCGATATCCAGAACCATGTCGAGTTCGTCTGCCCCGGCCTTTACCAAAGCTGCGGCTTCGAGCGCCTTGCTCTCCGCTCCAGACGCCCCAAGAGGAAAGCCGAGAACGGCGCAGGTCTTGACTGCACTGCCCTTCAGGCGTCGGGCCACAAAGCCGGCATGGACGCCGTTGACGCAAACGGACGCAAAGCCGTGCTCCAACGCCTCGTCACAATGACGTGCCACATCGGCCCGCGATGCGTCCGGCTTGAGCACGGTATGATCGATGAGCCCAGCGAGTTCAATGCTCGCCTCCGCAGCCTTGTTCGTGCTCATCCTGTCCTCCCGTCTGTGATAATCTTCACAGAATATGTGATATGTCTTCCATGAACCTGTTGACCGGTCAAGCGAACAATTTGACAATTAGCGGGATCGAATGGGATGGGCGGTTGATGAGGTCTGAGGATTGTTAAGGTGAAGAAGCCTGAACGCTTGGCGATGCTCGCCGCACAACTCAAGGCAGAGGGCGTGCTTCACCTCAAGCAGGCTGCTGAGCGTCTCGGCGTTTCAGAGATGACGGTTCGGCGCGATCTCGCTGCAGCACCAGACACGTTCCACTATCTTGGCGGCTACATTCTTGCGCCTCAAACCGAGCGTGATGGTCTCTACCGGTTAGATAAGGAAAGCGACGAACACGCAGAAGCAAAGGACGCGGCGTGCAGGAGGGTTGCAGCCCTGATCGAGCCCGGCGATACGATCTTCCTGGATTGCGGAACAACCACTCCGCATCTGATTGCCTATTTGCCAATTGAAGTGCCGCTGACCGTCGTCTGCTATTCGCTGAATATCGCGAACCGTCTAGCTCAGCGGCCCAACATTAGGANNCGATCCTTCTGGGGGGCCTGTTCCATCCCGCCGCGCAAACCTTCTCCGGCGACGAGGCTATCCACGCGATGGAGCATCTACGCATCAATCACGCGATCCTTTCGGCCGGCGGCGTACACGAACAGCAGGGCGTCACATGCTCGAACTTCAACGAGGTGCCGATCAAGCAGATCGCAATGCAGCGCGCGCTTCGCAAAACCCTGGTGATCGACGGCAGCAAGCTGCGAACTGTGAGACCCGCCTTTTTCGCAAAGATCAGTCAGTTCGACGAAATCGTAACCGAAAATGGATTGCTCCCGAGAGCTAGTCATCAAGGAGCTTAATCAAGCTTCTTACATCTGGCGCTTGGTGGGAATGGCGCCTACCAGCGCTCATTCCACGACGAAAGACGACGCCTTGCAGTTCGCACTCGTGTTCATCGGTTACCTCGTCGGGGTAAATCTGCTCGCCTATGCTGCGATGGTGCTCGACAAGAGCAAGGCCAGGAAAGGCGCAAGACGCATTCGCGAGACGACGCTTCTAAACCTGGCTTTGATCGGCGGTAGCTTCGGAACAATGATTGCGCAGCAGACGATCCGGCATAAGACGCAAAAAGAGCCCTTCCGTTCGAGGCTCCGCGGCATCATCCTGCTTCAGGCGTTAGTCGTCGTCGCACTCACTTTGGCTTTGATCATGACAGGATCGCCTGAAGCGCTGTGGCAACGCATCGCGTCGTTTATTTGATCGGACGTGCCCGGCTACGTCATCGCCGACGCCCCCTGCCAGCCATATTGACAAGCAAACCATTCTACATCCTCCTTGCTCTTGCCTTCGGCTAGCGTCGCCGAGCATTTTGGGAGGAATGCATGACCAAGCTTTTCACCGCTTCTGGGGCGGGTTCATACCGACTTTCGCGCCGTCACTTGCTCGTCGCTGGTGCAGCGGGAGCAGGCACCCTGCTTCTTCCGTCTCTGCAAGCGCTTGCTGCCGATAAGCCAAAAATCGGTCTCGTCATGAAGTCGCTCGCAAACGAATTCTTCAAGCAAATGCAGGCGGGAGCAGAAGACTACGCCGCCAAAAACACCGACAAGTTCGAGTTCGCCGCCGTCGGCATGAAGGACGAACGCGATTTCGCCGCGCAGGTGGATGCTATCGAGAACTTCATCACGCAGCAGTTCAACGTCATCGTGTTGGCGCCAGCGGACTCCAAGGCCATGGTGACTCCGGTTAAGAAAGCACTTGAGGCCGGCATCAAGGTCATCAATATCGATGTCGCCCTGGATGAAGAGGCCAAGAAGCAGGCAGGCGTCGATCTGGCCTTCTTCGGACCCGACAATCGTGAAGCCGCGAAGCTCTCCGGCATGGCACTTGCTCAAGATCTCGGCAAAGGCGCCAAGGTCGTCATTCTCGAGGGCAATCCAGAAGCCGACAATGCCAAGGAGCGCAAGAAGGGCTTCGACGATGCAGTTGCAGCAGGAGGTTTGACCCTGCTGGACTCCAAAACCGCGCATTGGGAAACGGAAGAAGCCAATACGTTGATGACCAATTTCCTGACGCAATATCAGGACATCCAGGGCGTGATGGCTGCCAACGATTCGATGGCGCTTGGTGTGGTCAAGGCGCTCGATGCGGCCGGCAAGTCGGGCCAGATCAAGGTCGTCGGCTTCGACAATATTCCTGCCGTTCAGCCGCTGATCAAGGCAAACAAGATGCTTGCCACCATTGATCAGTTCGGCGCCCAGATGGCAGCAATGGGCATCGACTATGGGATTGCGGAACTGGCCGGAGAGACGCATTCCGGTTGGGTCAAGACCGATATCAAGCTGATCACGGCCAAGGACCTGTAAGAAACTCAGCAATCGCGAGGGAAGCGCTTGATCGAGCGCTCCCCTTCCCGAGCGCGCAGTTTCAAGGGAACGGTCTATGCAGTCAGCCGATGTAATTTTAGACCTGCAGGGTGTCGGGAAAATCTTTCCGGGCGTGGTCGCGCTCGAAGGGATCAGCCTTCAGCTTCGACGAGGCGAGACCCACGTCGTGCTGGGCGAAAACGGTGCTGGCAAGTCGACGCTCATCAAGCTGCTCGCCGGCATCTATCAGCCTGATTCCGGCGAGATTCTTTTGGACGGACAGCCTTACAGGCCCAAGACCCCGCACGACGCGCAGGCTCATGGGATCCGTATCGTTCATCAGGAACTCAACCTGCTGCCCTACCTCTCGATAGCCGAAAACCTGATGCTTGAGAATCTTCCAAGGCGACGGTTCGGGATGGTGGATCGAGCGGCACTGAACCGCCACGCCAAGGACCTCCTGGCTCAGGTCGGTCTGGCTGTGGACCCTCGCACGTTGGTTGCCGAGCTTGGTGTCGCCCAGATGCAGTTGGTGGAGATCGCCAAGGCTGTTGGCTACGACAGCAAACTGTTGGTGCTGGACGAGCCGACCGCAACGCTGACGCCGCCTGAAATCGAACGCCTGTTCGTCATCATCAAGCGCTTAAAGGCCAAGGGCGTTACGATCGTCTACATTTCCCATCGGCTGCATGAGGTGTTCGAAATCGGCGACAGGGTCACCGTTCTTCGCAATGGTCGACTGATCGAGACGAGTGACCTGGAGGGACTGACCGTTCCTCATCTCGTGCGCAAGATGATCGGCCGCGACATTACCGACGAATATGGCTTCGACCCGGAGATCGTGCCGGGTGCCGTTGCGCTCGACGTCAAAGAACTGAAGCGAAAATCGGACTCGGCGCCGGTCTCCTTCTCGATCCGCCATGGCGAAATCGTTGGCGTCGCAGGGCTGGTTGGATCAGGACGCACAGAGTTGATGCGCGCGATCTTTGGCGCTGATGCTAAGACAGCCGGGGAAATCCGGATTGAAGGCAAGCTGACGAGAATCGGCTCGCCGCGAGACGCTGTGAAGGCTGGCATCGGCTTCCTGACCGAGGACCGAAAGAGCCAGGGGCTGCTCCTCGACATGCCCGTAGATATAAACTGCACGATTACCGACCTGAAGAAGATAGCCCACGCCGGGCTGCTCAACCGCCGCGAAGAGAAGTCGGCATCCAGCACGCTGGTCAAACAATTGCGGGTCAAAACAGCCTCTACCGACACGCCGGTGCGCAACCTGTCCGGCGGCAACCAGCAGAAGGTGGTCCTCGCCAAGTGGCTGTTCCGCGGCACATCCACCCTGATCCTCGATGAGCCGACACGCGGCGTCGATGTCGGTGCCCGCCGCGAAATCTATCAGTTGCTGTGGATGCTGGCGGCCAGTCAGAAGGCGATCGTCATGGTTTCCTCCGACCTGCCCGAACTGATCGGCATGTGCCACCGCATCATTGTTTTTTCCAACGGCAAGCTGGTGGGCGAGTTGCCACGGTCGCAGTTCGACCAGGAACGGATCCTGTCGCTAGCCTATCAGGAACATGTCCAATCATGACCGATCTACCCGCTTCTTCCGACCGTGGCCCCACTGCCGAGCGTTTCAAGGTGAAGCGCTTCCTTCTTCGCGACGCCGGCGTCTTTCTGGCGCTGGTTGTGATTACCGCCGTCTTCTCGTTCACCGCGCCCTACTTTGCCACGTCCGGCAATGCCCTCAAGATCTTCGTCCAGATTGCCATCAACACGGTCCTTGCGGCCGGCATGACCTTTGTCATTCTCACCGGCGGCATTGATCTGTCCGTCGGCTCGGTTCTGGCGCTTTGCACTGTGGTCGGCGCGCTGATCATGACGTCGGGCATGGAGCCCGCTTTGTCGATTCCGTTGGCAATCCTGGCCTGTATCGCAGTGGGCGGAGCGTGTGGATACATCAATGGCAGAGTTTCGACCTACTGGAGGGTGCCGTCGTTCATCGTCACTTTGGGTATGCTCAATATCGCGGCAGGTGCGGCGCGGGTGGTGTCCGACAACTCCACCATCACCGGTTTGCCCCAAGGCTTCGTTGATTTCGGTAACCTGATCATTGGCGGCTTTCTACCTTCGATCTTCTTGGTCGCGGTCGCGGTGATCGCCGTCGGCTGGTTCATTCTCCGCTTCACGGTCTTCGGCCGCATGATCTATGCCGTCGGCGCCAATGACGAAGCGGTGCGCCTGTCGGGCCACAATCCCGATACCTACAAGATTGCCGCCTTCACCATCTCCGGCGTCACCGCAGGCGTGGCTGCGATCGTGTACTTGCTGCGACTGAACATAGGCAGTCCGATCGCCGGCGTGGGTTACGAACTGAACGCTATTGCGGCCGTCATCATCGGCGGCACCAGCCTGTTCGGTGGCAAAGGCTCCATCATCGGCACCCTGGCGGGCGCCTGCATCCTCCAGGTCCTCGCCACTGGCCTTCAACTGCTGGGCGTCGGAGACAACTATAAACCGATCATTATCGGCGCTGTGATCATTCTCGCTGTGATCGTCGACACCTATCGCGAAAAGCTGCTGCGCAGAATGAGGTAGCTCGTGCGGTATGTGGAGTGCGTCTATCAAAGGAGCCGCATCACGTTCCGACCACATCGTGTCGACGATTTTCTCGCCTGGTTTGATCGACATCAAGGGCACCCAATCCCTGTTGTGCGATCCCCGATGCGGGAGGTCAGAAAGCGGGCGGTTGCCTGCAATGTCCGAAGGACACGGAAGTGCTTACACATGCTACGGCGGTATACCGCTACTTGAAGGAGGCAGTTCCCTTCAAGATCATCCCGGCCGTGATTACGACAGTCGTGCTGTTGACCCTGCTGGCCATTCCAGCGCCTGCCGGCCTCGACGAAAATGGCTGGGTGATGCTCGCCATCTTCCTCACCACGATCCTGGCAATCATCCTGAAAGTCATGCCGATCGGCGTCATGGCGCTGATGGCGATCGTCATCGTTTCGCTGGCCAAGGTGACGTCACCGACCTCGAAGGCCGCCGTTGCCGATGCCCTCAGCAGCTTTGCCAATCCCCTGATCTGGCTGATCGTCATCTCGATCCTGATCTCTCTTGGCCTCAGGAAAACGGGGCTCGGCCGTCGTGTCGGCCTCCTCTTCATCGCCCTTCTGGGAAAGCGCACGCTGGGTATCGGCTACGGGCTGGTATTCTGCGAGCTTGTGCTGGCGCCATTTACGCCCAGCAACACGGCGCGTGGCGGCGGCATCATCCATCCGATTATGAAGTCCATCGCCAACGCGTTCGAATCGGATCCCGGCAAAGGCACGCAAGGCCGAGTCGGCACCTACCTGGCGCTGGTGAACTATCACGCCAATCCGATCTCTTCGGCCATGTTCCTGACCGCAACCGCCGCCAATCCGCTTGCCCTGGACTATGTCTCCAAGGCTACGAACGGCGCGCTTCACCTGACCTGGACAACTTGGGCGCTGTGCATGCTCGTACCAGGCCTCATGGCTATGTTCGTCATGCCGCTCGTGTTGTTCGTGCTCTCGCCTCCAGAACTGAAGAAGACGCCGGACGCCGTCACCTATGCCCGTGGGGAACTGGCCCTCATGGGTCCGGTGTCGCCCAAAGAGCTGATCATGATCGGCACGTTCCTCATGCTGCTTGTTCTTTGGGCGAACGTTCCCGCGATGATTTTCGGGGCGGCTTACACGCTCGATCCGACCATGGTGGCAGTGCTCGGTTTGTTTGCGCTGTTGATCACCGGCACGATCGACTGGAATGACGTTCTCGGAGAGAAGAGCGCCTGGGATACGCTGATCTGGTTCGGCGCGCTGGTCATGATGGCCGACCAGTTGAACAAGCTCGGAGTCATAGCCTGGTTTTCCGAGGGAATGAAGAACGCCATCGTGACGGCCGGGCTTTCCTGGCAGCTTACAGCTGCAGTTCTTGTCCTCATCTTCACCTTCGCGCACTACATGTTCGCAAGTGCCACCGCCCATGTCAGCGCCATGATGCTGGCCTTCCTATTGGTCGGCGCCAGCCTGATACCGGCCGAATACCAGGCGCCCTTCATGCTGATGATGGTGGCCGGCTCGACGATCATGATGACCTTGACGCACTATGCCACGGGCACTTCGCCGATCATCTTCGGCAGCGGCTACATCACCATGGGCAAATGGTGGGGCGTGGGCTTCGTGATGTGCGTCATCGAACTGGCGATCTTCGCCGCGGTCGGCGGCGTCTGGTGGCGCGTTCTCGGCTACTGGTGACACGCCAGTCGCCGGCCACGAACTGACCGACGCCAATGTTCGGTCAGTTCGCACGCCGACTTCGGTGCAAAACCAAAAGGGCGATGATCAACTCATCGCCCTTTTCTTACGGATGTATGCTCGACTTCAGTTTATTGAAGAACCGCTGGCCGCTTACTGCACGCCGACTGCTTGATCCTCGCCGCCACTTCCAGCCGCAGGTTTGTGAAACTGGCGCCGATATTCGGATGGCGACACGCCAACCTCCTTTTTGAAGGCTTTGCAGAAGTAGTTGGCATCCGTGTAGGACAGGTCCAGCGACACGTTGGTAATGGGCAGATCGCTGTTTTGCAGCAGTTCCTTGGCACGCTCCATACGTTGTGCCTTGAGGTAGGAAATGAAGGTCATGTTCATTTCCTTGCGGAACAACCGGCTGAGATAGCACGGGCTGACATTGGCAAAATCGGCCGCGTCTTCCAGTGAGATACCCTTTTGAACATTGCGCTCGATGAAGTGCAGAACCGTCTGGATCCGCTGCGCAGCCGAGCCACCTCTTTCGTCGCTTGCTTCAAACAGCATGTCCGTGACCTGGCTGAACAGTTCCTGGACCTTGTAATGGCTGCGTGCGTCGAGCCGTTGGCTGCCGAGTTCATCCACCTGCCGCGCCAGGACCGGCGTGAGATCCCGGCCGGATTGGGCGAGAATGTCGATGAGGATTTCGATTAGGTCGAGGACATCGTGGCGCGGAGCGGTTTCACGATGAGCGTAGATCGTTTCCAGCCTGCGCCGCACCAGCTTTAGGCAGTCGCGATAAGCGCGCTGTTCGACATAGGCCAGGATGCGCTCGCGAATGTTCTTGCCGTCTTCGGCGGGATCGGCGGGCGACTGCCCAACGGCCTGTACGCTGACATCTGGATGCTGCGGTGTCGCGGGCAGCGAAGACGCTGAAGCCTGGCAGTTGCGCACGGCTTCGAGCAGCGCTTCGGTCCGCACTGGCTTCAGCAGGAAGCCGTCCGCCTTAAGCTGGATCGACGATTGCATGATCTCGAAGTAATCATAGGCGGTGACGATCAGCACCTTGGTCGGCAAATGCCGGTCGCGGATCATCTGCAGAAGTTCCATCCCGTTGGGACGCGGTATCTTGATGTCCAGCAGGATGAGGTCGATCCTCTGCGTGTCGAGCAGATGCAGCGCTTCGGAGCCGTTTTTTGCCTCACCGACGATATGAACGTCTTCGATATTGCGCTCAAGGATGGATCGCACGGCACGGCGTTCGAGTTCCTCGTCTTCGACAAGTGCGATGTTGAACATTGATCTTCCAAGAATGGCATTGGGCTCGGGGGTTGTGACGGCTAGAGTCGTCAGAACTCGGCAGGATCGAACGTCATGGGGAAGCGTAGCCGCACCAGCGTGCCGCGTCCGTGGCGATAGGGGCTGACAATCTCCAGCCCGTGATTGGCGCCGAAGTAGTAGCGGAGCCGGCTGTCGACATTGTAGATGCCGATGCTTTTTCGGTCGCCATGATCGGCCTCGCCGCGCAGCACTTCCTGCTTGCGCTCAGGCGTGATGCCGTCGCCATTATCCACCACGTCGACGATCAGGTCGGCGCCGTCGGTGTAAGCGGTCACATCGATCAGGCCGCCACCTTCGCGCGGTTCGATCGCATAGTTGATGCAGTTTTCGACGATGGGCTGCAGGACCATGAAGGGACAAAGCACCTGCATGAACTCTTCCGGCACGTTCAGCGCGAACTCGAACCGGTCGCCAAGGCGCAGCTTCAGCAGGTGCAGGTAGTTGCGCATGTGGTCGACTTCCGTGCGCAAGGGCACGAATTGCGAGCCGTTCTTCTTCAGGATGTAGCGCATCATGTCCGAGAAGGCGTAAACTGTGTTTTCGGTCTCCTTGGCATCCTCGACGAGGGCGAGGCGTCCAATCGTGTTCAAGACGTTGAACAGGAAATGCGGGTTCACCTGATAGGACAAAGCCTGCAGTTCGGCCTCGCGCAAAAGCTTTTCGAGTTCGGCGCGCTTCTTCGACTCTTCGGCCAGGCGCAGATTGTTGGTGTTGNNNAAGCGATGTAGAAGAGGGAATAAGCGGCCGAGCGGAGCCTTTCATAGGTCACTTCGGCAACGCGGCTGTGCAGTTCAAGCAGTTGCGGATCCTCGCTCCACGACGCTTCCGTGGGGAAGATGTCCGAAAAGTCCACAAGGCCGGGCGCGACTTCATCCGGGGCAAGCTTCACCTGGCCACAGATCACGGCGCCGAGATACTCACCCCGCACGATGATCGGTGCTGCAAAATCCACCAACTGGGCATGGCACCTATAGATCGAGGGTTCACCGGTCGATAGGGCTGTCTTTCCGCCGACAGCATCACAGTGGAAACAGCGTCCGCGCCATTCGCCACGTGCGCGGACGGATTGGCAGAAGCTCGAGAACCCAGACGGTTTGGTGACCGGCACACCCTCGGGATCGACGATCACCATCGCCACGCCGACTGCGACGCTGAAATTGTCCTGAACCTTCTGGAGCATGTCGGTGCTCATCAGTTCAAGAAGGCGTTTGCGTTGAGCGGCCGCTGCGACCGCTGCCTCGTCAGGAACGCTGTAGGCCTTTACTGCAAGGAGTTCGGGGAAAAGCGCTCGTTCGAGGATGGTACTCCGCAGAGCTTCCTCAGTTTCTCCGCTCGATCCGTTCGTTCCCATGGCCACACCTCAGTCATTCGTCCGAAGTGACCATACGAGGCGGTTTTCTCGAAAATGGGACGACGCAGCTGAAGCGCTTCGATCATCCCTGACACGCTGAGTGGGAAAACTTCGCGTATCACTTCCGCAAGTGAGCCCGTATCGACCTTCGAATTACCCTCGAGCGATACACCAACCATTTCAGGGGTTTTCTGACCTATCGCAAACGCGAGCGAAATTTCGCACTTTTTTGCCAGCCCGGCCGCCACGACATTCCTGGCGATATAGCGCGCCATGTAAGCGCCGGTTCGGTCGACTTTCGTGGCGTCCTTGCCCGAAAATGCGCCGCCACCATGACGGCCAATCCCGCCATAAGTGTCGACTATGATCTTGCGCCCAGTCAGCCCTGTATCGGCAGCAGGCCCGCCTTTCACGAAACGGCCGGTCGGATTGATAAGGATGCGCGTGTCGCGGCGCAGCCACTGCCCCATCACAGGAGCGATGACCTCGGTGATCACGCCGCGCAGAAGGTCTTCCTGCGAAACGTCATCCTTGTGTTGGGTGGAAACAACGAGCCCGATCAGCCGCTCCGGTCTGCCTTCGGCATCATGCGCGAAGGTCGCCTGCGCCTTCCCGTCAGGCCGCAACCAAGGCAGCAAGCCGCTCTTGCGCGTTTCGGCCAGCCGCTCCGTGAGCCGATGCGCATAGTGGATGGCCACCGGCATATAGCTTTCGGTTTCGTCGGTGGCGTAGCCATAGAAGATGCCTTGGTCGCCGGCGCCGAAATCGTCGTCATGAACAACACCTCGCGCAATGTCGGGCGATTGCTCGTGCAGATCGGTCAGGATGAAGCAACCATTGGCATCGAAGCCGAGATTGGGATCTGTGTAGCCGATGCGCCGGATGACGTCGCGGACGATGCCAATCACATCCACCTTGGCGGCCGACGTGATCTCGCCTGCGACATGAACCACATTGCCGGACACCATGACCTCGGCCGCAACCCGCGCCATCGGGTCCTGTGTCAGGTGCGCATCGAGGATTGCATCCGATATCTGGTCGCAAACCTTGTCCGGGTGGCCTTCCGTCACCGATTCGGACGTCGTGTATCGTGCGACCATGGTCGCCTCCTGTATTCCGTCGAGGGCTCCCCTGCCCTCGCCCTCCATATTCCCCGTCAGCCGCCGATAACGCAGTTGAAGCCCAGGCCTTCGACCACCGCCTTGAACGGCGCCATGTCTTCCGGCGTCAAGTTCGGCGCATCGCACATCGGATAAGGCCGTCCGAGCAGCTCGTACTTGTTCTCGCCATAGGTGTGGTAGGGCAGCAAATGCACAGTATTCACGCCCGGCATGAGTTTGGCAAAATTGCCAATGGCCGAGATCGCCTGGACCGTGTTGTTGACGCCCGGCACCACTGGAATGCGAACGACGACATGGGTCAGCGCAGCGATGCACAGCGCGTTCTCCAAAATGATCCGGTTGTCGATGCCGGTGGCAGCCTGGTGAACCGCCGGGTCGATCGACTTGAGGTCCATCAGCACATGATCCACATGCGGGATCACATCGCGCACGATCTCACGCGTGGTGCAGCCCGTAGTTTCCATGGCCGTGTTCCAGCCCTGCTCATGGCAGGCCATCAACAGCTGCTTGGCAAAGGCGTGCTGGAACAGCGGTTCGCCGCCCGAAAGCGTGATGCCACCACCCGAGCGGCGATAATGATGGGCATCCTTGCGCAACTCCTGCATGACCTCGGCCACGCTCATCCGCTTGCCCACGCGCTTCAGCGCCTCGGTTGGGCAGACCTTCGTGCACTCACCGCACTTGATGCACTTCTTGCGATCCACAAAGCCGGGATTCTCGTAGGCCAGCGCGTTGGTGGGGCAAACGGGGATGCACTGGCCGCACTTGATGCAGGCCGAAGGACGGAAGAACAGTTCCGGTTCTGGGTTCTGCGATTCCGGGTTCGAGCACCAAAGGCAGCGCAACGGGCAGCCCTTAAGGAAAACGATGGTGCGAACGCCGGGGCCGTCATGGATGGAATAGCGCTGGATGTCGAAGACAGTGCCTTCCTTCTCATAGTCGATCGTGTTCATGGAATAATGCCTTTACTTGCTGGCGGGCGCCTAGAGGCGCCTCCGCTCGCTACCTAGAATGCGGCCTTCTGGACGCTCTCGATGGTTTCCATCGCCAATTTCACGGAAGAGGTCTCACCAAGCAGCGCCAGCGAGGTGACGTGCTGCGGACAGGTGCCGTAGATCTCGACCGCGAAGACATCGGCGGCCTTCAGCGCCATGTCCGAAAAGTAGAAGAGATCAGCCACGGACACCTGCATCAAACCGATGGCATCCACCCGGTTGGCCTGAACCCAGGCGCGACCATGTGGCGGCATGCGACGCTGCAACATCTGCAAGGCGTCGGGATGCGGGGCGTTGATGATACGGTGCGACATAACTGATCTCCTCGATTACGCTTGTTCGGAGCTTCAAGCTCTTGTCCGCATCAGCGGACGTTGAGAGCCTCGGCCATCACGCATTTGCGACGGCGAGCGAACGACTTCGGCGAGGTGAGGCCTTCGCCGGTCGGACCGGCGATGGTGAAGGTCGTGTAGCCTTCACCGCCAACGCCGATGCCGGCATAGGACGGGCCGTTCTTCACGAAGATCGTGGTCTGGATCAGCTTCGCCATCTTCGTCATCTTGCGGACGTTGGTGGAGTGGATCATCGCGGTGTGGCGATTGCCGTTCTCCAGCTCGACCGCAAGATCGATCGCCTGATCGACGTGATCCGCCCGCACCAGCGGCAGGATCGGCATCATCAGCTCTTCGCGAACGAACAGGTGTTCCTTCGGCAGTTCGATGAGGATTACGCGGATCTCGGGTCCAACCGTGATGCCCACCTTGTCGAGCAGGTACACGGCGCTCTTGCCGACGCAATTGGTCTGCGGCCCACCCTTCGGCGTCAGCACCAGTTCTTCCAGTTTCTTGATGACGGCCGGATCCTTGACGAGGTAGGCGCCGTTCTTCTGCATCTGCGAGATCAGGAAGTCGGCGATCTCCTTGACGGCGATCACTTCCTTTTCGGCGATGCAGGGCAGGTTGTTGTCGAACGAACAGCCATTGACGATGTCCTTGGCTGCCTTTTCGATGTCGGCTGTCTCATCCACCACAACCGGAGGATTGCCAGCGCCCGCGCCGATCGCCTTCTTGCCGGTGGACAGCACAGTCTTGACGATCGACGGGCCGCCGGTTGCCACCAGCATGCGCACCTTCGGATGCGTCATCATCGCATTGGTGTTGTCGATCGAAGGTGCCTGCACGGTGACAACCAGGTTCGCCGGCGCGCCGAGTGTCGCAAGCTTGCGGTTGATCATCTTGACGGCGAGCAAGGACACGACCTTGGCGCGGGGATGCGGGCTAAACACGGCCGAATTGCCGGCGGCCAGCATGCCGATCGAATTGCAGATGATCGTTTCGGTCGGGTTGGTGGTTGGCGTAATGGCGCCGATCACGCCGAAGGCCGAATATTCCACCAGCGTCAGCCCATCATCGCCGCTCACGGCTTCGGTCTTCAGGTCTTCGATGCCAGGCGTCTTCTGCGCTGCCAGCCGGTTCTTGATGATCTTGTCGCCGACATTGCCCATGCCAGTGTGCTCGACCGTCATCCGGGAGATGCGCTCCAGGAACGCTTCATCGACGAAGACTTCCCGGATACCGTCCACAAAGCTCTTGCGCGCCTGCATCGTGCAGAACAGATATTGGCGCTGCGCCTCGGCTGCGGCCTCGACGGCCTCGTCCATGGTAGCGAACACGCCATCGCCCAGCGTCACGGCTTCTTCATCGGAGATGGAAAAGGACACCAGTCCATCCGAAGGCTCGCAACCGGTGCAACCCGTGCAATCGGTGCCGCCCGTCGGGCAATGATCGCTGAAAGGTGCGGTTGCGCGGTTTTCCGCCGCTGGAGCCACCTTCGTGCCGGCCATTTCGGCCATGATGCGAGCAACGGTCTCATCGATCGAAGAGGACGCCGTGGGGCTGGCTGGCGCAGGCGCAGGAGCGCGGGCGGGGGCGATGGGAGCAGCGGTTGGCGCCGGGACGATGGCCTGAACGGGGGCTCCCGAGAAGCCAGCGAGGACGCGGCTGACGGCGTCGTTGATGTCTGTGTCGTTCATGATTGTGTTCCTTCCTCGGGGACCGTTCCCCTTGCTTCGGAAAATGCGTTGAGCGCCTGGCGAGCGATGATCATGTCCTCGTCCACCGTGCCGCCACTGATGCCGATGGCGCCGATCACGGTGCCACGGGCGCGGCAGGGTATGCCCCCGCCGAAAAGAACCGGCCTGCAGCCATCCTGGCTGCCGCCGACATGGCCCACACCGAACAACATGCCGCCGGGTTGCGCCTTGCGTCCGAGTTCGTCCGAACCCATGCGATAAGCCGCTGCCGTCCAAGCCTTGGCTGGTGCCAGCTGCGCGCTCGCAGGCAGGCTGCCTTCCATGCGGTGGAAGAGGATTTGTCCGCCCCCCGCATCGACAACCGCGATGCACACCGGGATGCCCATGACCTTGGCGTAAACTTGGGCGCCGGCAGCCAGGATCTGGGCATCGGCAAGCGTCAAGCTGCGAGGTGTAGGGTCGGACTGGCACTCGCGCTTGCCGAGTTCGTCGCTGAGAACCGCCGCGATCCGATCCTTGTCGGGCAGGCTGATCATGATCAGACCTCCACCTGCCCATCGGTTTCGACCGTATCGACGATACCGACGATGCTGGCATCCACCACCGAATTCTGCAGCGTGCCGGCGCGACGACCCGCGCTGCCTGTGGTGACGATGACGATCTCGCCCTTGCCGGCACCCACCGTATCAACGGCGATGTCGGTTTTACCCTCGACCTCCAGCCGCTCGTTCAAACGCGCGACGATCAAGAGCTAAGAGCCCGAAAGGCTGCTATCCTTGGTGGTCGCGACCACCCGTCCGATGACCTTGCCCAGATACATGGCTCTATCTTTCTCTAACGAGCCGGATGTCCCGGGCTCGCAGCTCTTCTGCCGCGGCCGGGGTCACGAGAACGCCCTGCCCCAGATGCAGTTCGGCACTGTCGAGGCCGCGCGCTTCGCGCAGGCCGAACACGCCGGTTTCCTGAATGGTGGTCGCGACCGTTGCCTTCGGCGCAGCATCATTTTGCTTATTTGTCCCCTCGACCGCCG
>DCDI01000195.1:0-13737 GCA_002316345.1 Phyllobacteriaceae bacterium UBA1059
ATCGGCTGTCGTTGATGCGCGCGGACGCCTCACCGAGTGCAGCCTGCCGTGCTGCAAGATCGCCGGCGGCACGCTCGGCTCGCAGCAACGCGTCGCGTGCGTCAGCATTTTCCTGCTGCAAATGCCGCAAGGTGTCACGCGCCGATCGCTCGGCATCCACTGCCTGTTTCAAGCTGGCTTCGGCAGCCTGTGCGCTTTGCTCGGTTTCAACATGAGTCGAGCGCGCTTGCTGAAGCTCGGCGTCGAGTTCGCCAAGCCGGTTCTTTTGCGCAAGGCGTTGCGCGGCGGCTGTCGGCGCGTCGGCGCTGGCGCGGTAGCCGTCCCAACGCCACAAAGCGCCGTCTGATGTCACCAACCTTTGGCCCGGCGCCAATTCACCATGCCTGCGCGCGCCTTCTTCCGCTGTCACCAACCCGATCTGCGCCAGCCGACGTGCCATCTGACGGGGCGCTTTGACGTGCTGCGCCAAGGGTACGATCCCTATCGGCAGAGTCGGATCATCCAGCCGGAACGGCGCGTCACCCCAGAAGGCGGGCGCGTGATGATCAACGGGCAGATCGAGATCGTCGCCCAAGGCTGCACCAAGTGCTGCCTCATAGCCGCGCTCAACTTCGATCTGGTCGAGCACGGGCGGAAAGTCCTGGTTGAGCCCCGCATTCAGCACCTTGGCCAGCGTCCGTGCTTCCGTTTCGATGCGGGCAAGTGCGGCCTTGGCATCGACGAGCGGCGCGCGCGCTGCACTTTCCTCCTGCCGCGCTGCAACAACGGCAAATTCAGTCTGCGTAAACGCGCTTTCAGCCTGCTTTATCTGTGCCTCGGCAGCAGCAAGGGCGCGCTTTGCTTCGTCAACGTCCGGTGCTGCCGTCAATCTGGCGTTCAGCGCCTCCGCATCGCGCTGAATGTCAGCTGCTTGGGCATTTAGCCGCTGCAAACGCTCTAGGGCCGTCCGAAGAGCGCGATCGAGTTCCGACCTTTGCGCGGCCGCTTCCGCCCGGCGCGTCGTGGCCTGGCCCAGCGCTGTTTCGGCTGCCGCTAAAGCAGCGCTTCCCTGCTCAAGCGCCTCGTGGCTTTGTTTTTCGCGAAGATCCGCACCGTCATGATCGGCCCGAAGGGCGACCTCCTCCTCATCCAGACGGGCGAGATTGGCGGTGTTCTCGGCGCCAAGCTGTTCTTCGCGCGCGACGTCTCCGACCAATTGTTCGAGACGCCGCGCCAGCTCCGCCTCGCGCTCACGCAGGCGCTTGGCCTCATCTTCAACCTGCGCCTTTGCAAGCTCCAGCCGCTGAACGGCGGCCAGTGCTGCCGCCGCCGCATCGCGCAATGCGGGCAGATGATGCGCGCCGATGCCCTGTTGCTTTGCGGCTTTCATCTGCGCGGGGGCACGCTCGGCCACAACCATCGTCGCCTGATGCAGCACGGTTTGTGCCTGCGCGGCCTGTCCCTTAGCCTGCGTCCAGCGCAGATGCAGCAAGGTGGCTTCGGCCTTGCGGATGTCGGCCGACAGGTTCTTGAAGCGCTGCGCCTGGCGTGCCTGCCGTTTCAGGTTCTCGATCTGCGTGCCGAGCTCGCCCACCACATCATCAAGACGCTCGAGGTTCTGCTCGGCCGCGCGCAGCCGCAGTTCAGCCTCATGGCGGCGCGTATGCAGGCCGGAGATGCCGGCGGCTTCCTCCAGCAGCGCACGGCGAGCCTGTGGCTTCGCCTGGATCAGTTCACCGATGCGCCCCTGCCCCACCATGGACGGCGAACGAGCGCCAGTGGACTGGTCGGCAAACAGGAGCTGCACATCCTTAGCGCGCGCTTCCTTGCCGTTGATGCGATAGATCGAGCCGGCCGCGCGCTCGATGCGGCGCGACACCTGCAACTCGTCGTCGTTGTTGAAAGATGGCGGCGCGGAGCGATCGGAATTGTCGAGGAAGAGCGTGACTTCGGCGGCATTGCGCGCGGGGCGTGTTGCCGAGCCGGAAAAGATCACGTCGTCCATGCCGGACGCGCGCATGTTCTTGTAGGAGCTTTCGCCCATCACCCAGCGCAGCGCTTCGACAAGATTGGACTTGCCGCAGCCATTGGGCCCGACCACGCCGGTCAGGCCGCGCTCGATCACGAACTCGGCCGGTTCCACGAAGGACTTGAAGCCAAGAAGGCGAAGACGGGAAAAGCGCATCAGCTCTTTTCCAATAGCCAAGCGGACGCGGACAGGCCGCGCCCGAAGACCGGCTTAAAGCAGGCCGTCGATAACCGCCGACATCTCGTCAACCGAGAGCGCGCCGGAATATTTCTTGCCGTTGATAAAGAAGGTCGGGGTGGCATCGACGCCAAATTCCTGGGAGCCGCGGGTCCGGACAGCCCTGATATCGTCGAGCAGCTTCTGGTCGGTCAAGCAGGCCTCGAAGCTTTCCTGTGTAAAGCCGGCAAGCTTGGAGATCTGCAACAGGGCTGCCTTGGCGTCCTGAACCGGCGCCCACTGCTCCTGCTGCTTGAACAACACGTCCACCATGGCGAAGTAGTTGTCGCCGGCACAACGAGCCAGCATGAAGCCGGCTTCGGCGCGCGGATCGAACGGGAATTCGCGCATGATCAACCGAGCCTTGCCCGTGTCGATGTACTTTTCCTTGATGGTCGGCAGCGTGGCGACATCGAAATGCGCGCAGTGGCTGCAGGTCATCGATGCATATTCGACGATTGTGACCGGCGCGTCATCCTTGCCGAGCACCTTCTCCGGCAGCGAACCGGCCTGCAGCAGCTTCGCCATATCGACGTTGCCGGTTGCAGCCGGGGCTGCGCCGGAAGCGCCGCCAGCAGGCGTTTGGGCGTTGGCTACACCGCTTTCGCCAAAGGACGCCAAAGCGAGCGCGGCAGGAACGACTGACATCGAACCCAGCAGGGAGCGGCGTGTAAGCGAGGGCGTCATGATCGGGATCACCTGTGACATGGATCTGGTAGTGGGCATTTCGTAGTCGCCGCACCTTGATGCGGCAAATACGTCATTCCTGTCGTTAAACCAATTAAGTGCATGAGACAAAACATTCACGAATGCGCGAAAAATATGGTCACTTGCGGCGGCCAATCACCGCACGGCCCAAAGCCTCCAGTGATTTTCGCAAGCCTTCGTCCTCGATAACGCTGACGCGACCCGCCAGCTTCTCGCTTTCGCCCGACGTCAAAGGCCGTAGTTCCGGCTTCGGCTTGGCATGCGGATGCAGGATCGGTTTTTGCACGATCTTAATGCGGCCGATCGCGGGAAAGCCGAGATAGCCGTTGATGCGGCCGATGATTTCCGTGGCTTCATGCTGGATGCGCATGGCGGCCAGGCCTTCGCAGGCGATGATGAGGGTGGCCGGCTGATACGGATCGTCCTCATGCGCGCGACGCGGCCACTGGATCTTCTCAGGACGCGAAGTGGACGCGACCTTCGGCCCGACGATTTCTTCCCAGGATTGCACGAGACCGACCGAGATGCCGGCGCGCCGTTTCAGCACCGGATCAAGGATCGCGGTGGAAAGATCGCTGACGGGCTGGGCGTTGTAGGAGCGACGTTTCTCTGCCATGGGATGGGTTTACCGCTTCGCCACGCTGGATGGTAGCCGTCCTCCGCCGCATGACATCTCTTTCGACAGATCTGCCTCTCTTACCGCCGAAGGCCGAGCGTCTGCTCGCCTGGTATGATCGCCATCACCGTGTGCTGCCGTGGCGCATTTCGCCAGCGGAAGCTGCGCGCGGTATGCAGGCCGATCCCTATCGGATCTGGTTGTCCGAGGTGATGCTGCAGCAAACCACGGTTGAAGCGGTGAAGAAGTATTTCCTGGCCTTCACTGAGCGCTGGCCGGATATACTCGCGATGGCCGCCGCGAGCGAAGACGACATTCTTCGCGCTTGGGCCGGCCTCGGCTATTACTCGCGGGCTCGCAACCTCAAGAAGTGCGCCGATGTCGTGGCGCAGCAGTTCGACGGCCGCTTTCCCGATACGGAAGAAGGCCTACGCGCCCTGCCCGGCATCGGCGCTTATACCGCTGCCGCGATCGCGGCCATCGCCTTTAACCGTCCGGCCGTGGTGATCGACGGCAATATCGAGCGCGTGGTGACGCGGCTTTACCGCATCGATACGCCGCTACCGCAGGCTAAGTCAGACATCCGGGTCGAGCTTGCCGAGCTTGTGCCTGCCGATCGTCCGGGGGACTTCGCACAGGCTCTGATGGATCTCGGCTCTTCCATCTGCACGCCGCGCCGGCCCACCTGCATCTTGTGCCCGTTCAAGGATGATTGTCAGGCGCTTGCGCTGGACGAACCCGAACGCTTTCCCGTCAAGAAGCCTAAAGCGGAGCGCCCGGTGCGGCACGGTGCAGCCTTCGTTGCGCTGCGCGCTGATGGTGCGATCCTGCTGCGCAAACGGCCGAACAAAGGGCTGCTCGGCGGCATGGCGGAGGTGCCGGGCAGTGCCTGGGATGCCACTGGCGGGTTCGGCCCTAATGACGCGCCGTTTGCCACGGATTGGCAGCCAGCCGGCACGATCACTCACATCTTCACGCATTTCGCTTTGATGCTGGATGTCTACCGCGGGCAATTTGAGGGTCCCGCGCCTTCCGGCATGTGGTGGTCCGCACCTAGCGGCATCACCAGCGAGGCCTTGCCGACGGTGATGAAAAAGGCCATCGAAGCTGCCGTTCCCAACGCCTTCAAGCCCCAAGCGAGATGAGGATATGGCAGAGATCAAGCACATCGTTTTCGACATCGGCAAGGTGCTGATCCATTACGATCCGAATATCCCCTTTTCCCGCCTGATCCCGGATGAAGAAGAGCGTCGTTTGTTCTTCGAAACCGTCTGCACAAACGATTGGAACCTGGAGCAAGACCGCGGCCGCTCCTGGGAAGACGCCGAAGCGCTGCTGATTGCCGAGCATCCGAGCCAGGAAAGCATGATCCGGGCCTTCCGCAAGCACTGGCACGAAATGGTCAGTCACCATTACGAAGACAGCGTCATTCTCCTGCGCCGCCTGATTGCCGCCGGCTATGACGTCACCATGCTGACCAACTTCAACTCCGACACCTTCGCGCAGGCCCGCACGATCTTCCCGTTCCTCAACGAAACGCGCGGCGTGACCGTGTCGGGAGACGTCGCGCTGATCAAGCCTGATAAAGCGATCTACGACCGCCACGCCGCCGACTTCGAGCTCGATCCGGCCTCGACGGTGTTCATCGACGACAGACTGAAAAACGTCGAAGGCGCCAAAGCTGCCGGCTGGCAGGCAATCCATTTCACGAGCGCCGAGCAGTTGGAGAGGGGCCTGCGAGGGCTTGGGGTGGAGTTCTAAAAGCTGAACTCTGATTGCCGAAGTTGATTTTTCCGGCTGCTGCAGCTAGGTTTCTGGAGTGAGGAGCCGAGCTTTTGCCCGACCCCTCGTTTTCTAGAACGTGAATTGGACCCGGAACGTTACTTGCCAGCTCGTCCGGGTCCGTTTCACTTCCAGAGTGATGCGCATCGGTCGAAACCGCATCGCATGCACCTCCAGTTCGAGAGCAAAGCCCTTGCCTGGGCCGGAGTAGCTTATCCTCTCCGGTGCGCCGGCTGGCTCGGCGCGCCTGCTTTTGCTCTCAGAACCTGTTGAAGGTGGGCCTTACGCCCCGGCGCGCTCGATGCCGACACGCGCCACGCGACGGAGTTCGTCGATTGGCGTGAGGCCGCCGGCGCGCTCGTAGTGCCAGAAGGTCCAGCCGTTGCAGGCTTCGGCTTCCTGCACCTGGGCGCCGACCTTGTGGATCGAACCGGCCAGTGTTCCGCATGACAGCGTGCCATCAGCGCGAACAACGGCCGTGTAGCGGCGCTTGGCGTCGTAGAGCTTGGTGCCGGCTTTCATCAGGCCTGCATCGATCAGGCTGACGAAGGCGATGCGCGGTTCGGAGCGCTTGCTCACGAGCAGTTCCAGTGCCTGGCGCTCAAGCGTCTTCACATCGGCAATGCGTTCCTGCGCGGCATCGATATAGGCCTGCTCGCGCTCGATGCCGACATAATGGCGGCCGAGACGCTTGGCGACGGCGCCCGTGGTTCCCGAACCGAAGAACGGGTCGAGCACGACATCGCCCGGCTTTGTGGACGACAGCATGACGCGTGCCAGCAAGGCTTCCGGCTTCTGTGTCGGATGGATCTTGACGCCCTTCTCGTCCTTCAGGCGCTCATTGCCGGTGCAGATCGGGAACAGCCAGTCGGAGCGCATCTGCACGTCGTCATTGGCGGCCTTCATGGATTCGTAGTTGAAGGTATAGCCCTTGGCACTGCGGTCGCGGCTGGCCCAGATCATGGTTTCATGCGCGTTCTGGAACCGGCGGCCGCGGAAGTTCGGCATCGGGTTGGTTTTGCGCCACACGACGTCGTTGAGGATCCAGAAGCCGAGATCCTGCATGATTGCGCCGACGCGAAAGATGTTGTGATAGGAGCCGATCACCCAGATCGTGCCGGTTGGCTTCAGCACGCGGCGCGCGGCGAGGAGCCAGGCGCGGGTGAAGGCGTCATAGGCCTGGAAGCTTTCGAACTGGTCCCAATCATCATCGACCGCATCGACCTTGGACTGGTCCGGACGGTGCAGCGCACCTTCGAGCTGTAGATTATAGGGCGGATCGGCGAAGATCGCGTCGACGGAATGGTCCGGCAGGCGGTTCATGGCCGCCACGCAATCGCCTTTCAGGATCGTATCCAGCCAGGCCGGAGCGGGCTGGCCCTTGTAGAGGGGTGCGAGCGAAGTCTGATCGTCAACGAGACGCAAGGCGGTCATGGCGGGCACTCGAACAAACGCGTTACAGGGCTTTTACTGACCGTTATGGTTACCGAACGGCGTAAAAATTTGATGAACCTATCGCGCTATTTGCGTCTGCGTGCCCCTTGCGATAGACCCCGCCCCTTCCCGACCGTGTCCGATTGTCCTTGGAGCTTCCTATGCCGCAACCCGATCTCGTGATCTTCGACTGCGATGGTGTCCTGGTGGACAGCGAGATCATCGCCGCGCGCGTAGATGCAGGCATCCTCACCGCTGCAGGCTTTCCGATCGAGGCGGAGGAGTTTGCCGAACGCTATGCCGGCCTCACCTTCAAGGACATTCTTCTTCGTCTCGAAGGCGAAAGCCAGATCCCGTTCCAGGCGCGGATGATCGACGAGGCCGAAAAGCAGCTAGATCAGCGCCTGAGGGCGGAAGTGCGAGTTTTGGAGGGCGCACACGAAGCCGTTGCGTCGGTTAAGACCAAGCGCTGCATCTGCTCGAACTCCACGCTGCCGCGCCTTGAGATGATGCTGGATAAGGTGCGGCTCAAGCCCTTCTTCGAGGGCCATATCTACTCGGCGCGCAACAATCCCGGCATCCGCCACAAGCCGGCGCCGGATATCTTCCTGCATGCAGCCGAAAAGGAAGGCGCACGGCCGGACGTTACCTTCGTGATCGAGGACTCCGTGCATGGCGTCACGGGAGCGGTGGCCGCTGGCATGCGCGTGATCGGTTACACCGGCGCCTCGCACAGCTATCCCGGCCATGCCGATCAGCTGACCGAAGCCGGCGCTGAAACGGTGATCCGACGCTGGGCCGATTTCCCGACCGTGCTGGCGGCGCTCTCCGAATGGTCGGAGAACGCCTAGGCTCTTACTTCTTCGCGCCTTCGTCGAAACCGACAAAGATCGAGACGTTGCGCTGCGGCGGCATCGGGATCGTGATGTCGGCATCGGTGAACATGAACTGCGTTGCCGCCGTCGTGTCGCTCACCGGCACCTGCTGCTGGTGCAGCTTGGAGTAAAGCACCTCTGAGCCCCGCACCACCGCCACACGGATCGGCATGGTGATCGTACCCGGCCGCACTGCCGGCCCCGGCACGACCTTGCCGGCCGCCGCAACCTTGATCGTGACATTGTCGCCTTCATAGGTGCAGGCTCGCGTGGTGTCGGACAAGGACGCCTGATAGATCACCTTGGTCGCATCACCGTCGCCACCCTTGGCATAGGTGGAGAAGTAGGACGTGCCTTCGCGCAAGGACACGCCCGGGCAATAAGCGCGCAGTTCCGACTCACGCACAACCGGCGGCTTGGCCATATCCGGAACATCGCGGGTCGGATTGTCGCTCGACTGACAGCTCGCGGCGATCAAGGCCAAGCCCATCACGAGCGAGCGGGCGAAAAGTCCACCAGTCTTCAACGGAACCCCCATCCAAGCTTTCAAACCGAACTGCCGTCCTATACACAGCCCGCGACTGAAATGCGACGGCCTGACGCAATCCTGGCTGTCGCGTTCCACAGCATGCGACAGTTCCAGAGCCACGGACACCCCGTCATGAACTTCATCAGCACCCGCGGCAACGCACCTCGTCTCGGATTTCGTGATGCTTTGCTCGCTGGCCTTGCCCGCGATGGCGGCCTTTATCTGCCTGAAACATGGCCGCAGTTCTCTGCCGCCGAGATTAAGGCCATGCGCGGCCTGTCTTACCCCGACCTCGCCGTTCGCGTGCTGACACCTTTCGTAGAAGGCGAGATCGAGGCCGAAACCTTTTCGCAGATCGTGCATGAAGCCTACGCCACCTTCCGCCACCCGGCCGTGTGCCCGCTGGTGCAGCTGGATCAGGACCGCTTCGTGTTGGAACTGTTCCATGGCCCAACGCTCGCCTTCAAGGACGTCGCCATGCAGTTGCTTGCGCGGCTCATGGATCACGTTCTGGCCGAGCGGGGCGAGCGCGCCACGATCATCGGCGCAACCTCGGGCGACACGGGCGGCGCCGCCATCGAAGCCTTTGCCGGCCGCGACCGCACCGACATCTTCATCCTGTTCCCGGATGGCCGCGTGTCGCCGGTACAGCAGCGGCAGATGACGTCCTCCACGGCCNCCAACGTTCATGCGCTGGCGCTATCAGGCAATTTCGACGATTGCCAGACCATCGTGAAGGACCTGTTCAACGACCACGCCTTCCGTGACGGCGTGGCTTTGTCGGGCGTGAACTCCATCAATTGGGCCCGCGTCATGGCCCAGATCGTGTATTATTTCTCATCCGCTTTGTCGCTCGGCTCGCCGGATCGGGCCGTGTCCTTCACCGTGCCGACCGGCAATTTCGGCGACATCTTCGCAGGCTACGCCGCCAAGCGCATGGGTCTGCCGATCGAGCATCTGGCGATCGCCACCAACGACAACGACATTCTGGCGCGTGCTTTGTCATCGGGCGCCTACGAGATGCGCGGCGTGACCGCCACGACCTCGCCTTCGATGGACATCCAGATTTCCTCGAACTTCGAGCGCCTCCTTTTCGAGGCCTCGAACCGCAACCCGGCGGAAGTCACCGGCTATATGAACGGGTTGAAGCAGTCCGGCTCCTTCACCATTGCACCGGCCACGCTGGATGCCATCCGCGCCGAATTCTCGGCCGGCCGCGCTTCCATGGCGGAAACCGATCGCACCATCGAAGAGGTGCTGGCATCAACCGGCTACCTGCTCGATCCGCACACCGCGACCGCCGTTAAGGTCGCCACCGAAACGAAGAGCGAGGCGCCGATGGTGGTGCTTGCCACTGCTCATCCCGCGAAATTCCCGGACGCTGTGCAGGCCGCCAGTGGCCGCCGTCCGGAACTTCCGGTCTGGCTCGGCGATCTCATGGACCGACAAGAGCGCTTCACGACCCTTTCCTCGGACGTAAAAATGGTGAAAGATTATATCCCCCGCCATTCGCGGGCAGCCCGATAATGGGCAGATAATGGGATTGAGTCTCTATGAATGTTGAGGTCAGCCGGCTGTCCAATGGTTTGACAGTCGCCACCGAAACGATTCCTCACATCGAGTCGGTTGCACTCGGAGTGTGGGTGAAATCGGGTTCTCGCCACGAGCACGAAGAAGAGCACGGCATTGCTCATCTGCTCGAACACATGGCTTTCAAGGGCACCAGCCAGCGCTCTGCCTGGCAGATCGCCTCGCAGATCGAGGATGTCGGCGGCGAGATTAACGCCGCGACCAGCGTCGAAACCACGTCCTTTTATGCACGCGTGCTCGATACCGACGTGCCGCTCGCGATCGACATTCTTGCCGACATTCTGAGCGACTCGAAGTTCGATGCGCATGAGCTCGAGCGCGAGCAGAACGTCATCTTGCAGGAAATCGGCGCGGCTTTCGACACGCCCGACGACATCGTTTTCGACCACTTCACCGAAACGGCTTTCAAGAACCAGCGCGTCGGCCGCTCGATCCTCGGCACACCGGAAACGGTGCAGTCCTTCACGCCGCAGCAGCTGCGCGGCTTCATGGATCGCCAATATGCCGGCGACTCCATGGTCGTGGTCGCGGCCGGCAATCTGAAACATGAGGACTTCGTGCGGGAGGTCGAAAAGCGGCTCGGTCATTTCCGCCCTCACGCCGAGACCCAGACGCTGGACCAGGCGACCTATGTCGGCGGCGACTTCCGCGAGCATCGCGACCTCATGGATGCGCAGGTGATCCTCGGTTTCGAGGGCCGCGCCTATCATGCGCGCGATTTCTACGCCTCACAGGTTCTGTCGATGATGCTGGGCGGCGGCATGTCTTCGCGCCTGTTCCAGGAAGTGCGTGAAAAGCGCGGCCTTTGCTATTCCGTTTATGCCTTTCATTGGGGCTTTTCGGACACCGGCATTTTCGGCGTTCACGCCGCAACCGGCAAAAGCGACCTTGGCGAACTGATGCCGGTGATCGTCGGCGAGTTGCAGAAGGCCGGCGAGCAGATCCAGCAGGAAGAGCTCGACCGTGCCCGCGCGCAATATCGCGCAGGCCTCCTGATGTCGCGTGAAAGCGCTGCCAGCCGTGCGTCGCAGATCGCACGGCAGCTGCTTCTTTACGGCCGGCCGATCCCGACCGAAGAGTTGGTGGAGCGTTTATCCGCCTTGACGATCGAGCGCCTCACCGACCTGTCGCACCGCATGTTCTCGAGCACGCCAACCGTAACCGCCGTGGGTCCGGTGGAGCCGTTGATCTCCTACGACGCGATCTCGCGGCAACTCGGCAGCGCTTCGACACCGCGCAAACTCGCCATCGGCTGAGACACCGGCACCCATGCTCGCTTTGCCCTTCGCTCAAAAAGCCACTCCGGTGCTGAAGGGCGAAAGGATCACGTTACGGCTGCCGGTCGGACGCGATTACGAGCAGTGGGCGGCCCTGCGGCAAGCGAGCCGCTCCTTTCTGGAGCCTTGGGAGCCGCTCTGGTCCGTCGATGAACTCGAGCGCTCGGGCTGGCGTTATCGGCTCGAACGCAACCGTACCGAGTTCAAGACGGGCAGCGGCATTGGTTTTCTCGTGATCGACAATGCGGAAAACCGCGTGACGGGCGGCATCACCATGGGCAATATCCGGCGCGGCGTCGCGCAGACATGCCAGATCGGCTATTGGATGGGCGAAAACTATGCCGGGCGCGGCTACATGCTGGACGCGCTGAATCTGGTTATCCCCTTCGCATTCCGCGAGCTGCGGTTGCACCGGATCGAGGCCGCTTGTATCCCTTCCAACGCGCGCTCGGTGCGTGTGCTTGAAAAAGCCGGATTCACGCGTGAGGGACTTGCGCGATCTTACCTGCGCATCAACGGCGCATGGCAGGACCATCTTCTTTACGGCCTGGTCTGCGACGACGCGCGCAGATAACCGGGTAACTTCCAAGTCGACGGGGTGAGTTTGCCGCGCTTCATTCAAAACTCGATTCTGGCCGTTCTCGCCTTGATCGCCCTCGTTATGGCGGCAATGCCTGCGTCGGCCGTCGAACCGATCAAGATTACCCGCGATGATGTTGCGCTCAATTTGACCGGTGCGGTCGAAATCCACCGCAATCAGGGCAGCACGTTCCAGGTCTCCACGGCACCCGGTCCCGATGGGATCGTGCGGCGCATCGAAGTCGAGGCGATGAACCAGGATTCGGCGGGCGACTGGGCCGTGTTTGCGCTTGCCAACACGACCGACCAGCAGCTCGACCGCCTGATCGTCGCGCCGCATTACCGGCTTGTCGGATCCGGTATCCTCTGGCCGGATCTCGGCTCGACCCGCATTTCGGCCATCACCCCTAGCGAAGGCTTCGCGCTCGACCGACAGGCCAGCGAAGATGCCGACGTGTTCCTCGTCACGCTGAACCCGAATACGGTCGTGACCTTCGTAACCGAAATGGCGTCACCGCGCCTGCCGCAGCTCTACCTTTGGGAAACCGAGGCCTACAAGGACCAGGTCAATTCCTTCACGCTCTATCGCGGCATCGTCATCGGCATCGCCGGCCTGCTTGCGCTGTTTCTGACCATCCTGTTCGTGGTCAAGGGAACCTCCATGTTCCCCGCCACTTCCGCCCTTGCCTGGGCGGTGCTCACCTATGTCAGTGTGGATTTCGGCTTCCTCAATCGCCTGATCGAGGTCGCACCGGGCAATGAACAGATATGGCGAGCAGGCACGGAGGTGGCGTTGGCCGTTACCCTTGTCGTGTTCCTGTTCACCTATCTCAACCTCAACCGCTGGCACGGACATTTCGCTTATGGCGCGGTGATCTGGATTTTCGGCTTGATGCTTCTGGCCGGCGTCGCCGTGTTCGATCCGGTCATTGCATCCGGCATCGCACGCATGTCGATGGCCGCCGCCGCCGGTATTGGCCTCCTGCTGATCGCATACCTCACCTTCCGCGGTTATGACCGCGCCATCATGCTAATACCCAGTTGGCTGATGGTGCTGGCTTGGCTTGCCGGCGCTTGGCTGACGATCACCGGCATGCTGAACAACGACGTCGTGCAGCCGGCCCTCGGCGGTGGCCTGGTGCTCATCGTTCTGCTGATCGGCTTCACCGTCATGCAGCACGCACTGGCCGGCACCGGCATGCATCAGGGTCTGCTCAGCGATCTCGAGCGCCAGGCGCTGGCCGTGATCGGCTCCGGCGACATCGTGTGGGACTGGGACGTTCTGCGCGACCGTGTGGTAACCCGTCCCGACGTCGCGCCGCTGCTCGGCCTGGCGCCTGCCAGCCTTCAGGGCCCTGCCCGCAACTGGCTGCCGGTGCTGCATTCCGACGATCGCGACATGTTCCGCACCACGCTCGATGTCGTCCTCGAACATCGCCGCGGCCGCGTTTCACAGGATCTGCGCTTGCGCGGTGCCGACGGTCATTATCGCTGGTTCTCGCTGAAGGCGCGGCCGGTGATCGGCTCGGACGGCGAGGTCATCCGTTGCGTCGGCACGCTGATGGAAGTGACGGATCAGAAGAAGGCCGAAGAGCGCCTGCTGCATGATGCCGTTCATGACAACCTGACCGGCCTGCCCAATCGCGAACTCTTCATCAACCGCCTGGACACGATCATCTCGGTGGCCAAGACCGAACCGTCCGTGCGTCCGACCGTGTTCGTGATCGACATCGACCGCTTCGGCGAGGTCAACGATGCGCTGGGCGTTGCGGCCGGCGACACGATCCTGCTCACCATCGCGCGCCGTTTGCACCGCTTGTTGAAGCCGAGTGATGCTCTTTCGCGCTTGTTCGGCGATCAGTTCGCGTTGATGCTTCTGTCGGAACAGGAGCCTGCACGCATCGCCGCTGTCGCAGAAGCAATCCGCCAAGCCGTGCGCGCGCCGGTTACCTTCGCCAAGCGCGAGATCGTGCTGACGCCATCGATCGGCCTAATCTCATGGTCCTCGACGCAGAACGCGGCTGAGGACATGCTCAAGGACGCCGAGCTTGCGATGCATCAGGCCAAGCGCTTCGGCGGTGACCGCATCGAGCCGTTCCGCCCTGCTTTCCGCTCCGTCGGCT
>DCDI01000195.1:13796-40312 GCA_002316345.1 Phyllobacteriaceae bacterium UBA1059
GCCGTCCGACTTCATTCCGGTGGCGGAAGGCTGCGGCCTAATCGTCCAGCTCGGCCTTCTATCCATGACCCGTGCCGCCGAAGATCTCGCCGAATGGCAGAAGCATCTGCGCGACACGCCGATCTTCGTGTCGGTCAACCTTTCCAGCCGCCAACTCCTGCGCCGCGACCTCGTCAGCGATGTGCGCTCGGTGATCGCGCGGTCAGGCCTTCAACCTCGCCATTTCCGCCTGGAACTGACCGAGTCGCTCGTCATGGACAGCCCGGAACAGTCCGCACACGTTCTCGGCAAGCTGAAGCAGCTCGGCATCGGCCTGTCGATCGACGACTTCGGNNCGGCACCGGCTACTCCTCGCTCTCCTACCTCACGCGCTTCCCCTTCGACACGATCAAGATCGACAAGAGCTTCCTCGACGACGAGAGTCCGAAGCGTGGCGTGCTGTTGAAATCGATGGTCGCCATGGCCCACGATCTCGGGCTGTCGGTGGTCGCGGAAGGGGTCGCGGACGAGGAAGATGCCGAGCTTTTACGGAAAATGGGCTGCGAATATGCCCAAAGTTTCCTGTTTGGACCGCCAATTCCGGCGGAAATCGTCCAGAAAATCCTGAAAGAGCAGGCAAACACGGCTCAAACGGTGAAGGCTTAGAAGCGTCTTAGCAGGAAATTGAAGATGGCCGCACCAACAACGCCGGCCATTCCGCCTGATGCTTTCACCAACGCATCGAACATCCGGGCATGACGACCGGGGATGATCATTTGCAGGATCTCCAGCCCCACCGCAACGCCCACGACGATGATGGCGATGCGCGGGAGATGCTTGGGGTATGCCAGGCCGAACAGGCCGCCGATCAAAGCGAATGCGAACAGCCGCTCATAGTTCGGCCCGCCGACATGCGGACGCAGGCCGATCGGCGAAAGCGTTGAAAACGCTATGAAGATCAAGACGATCCAAGCCGCCGGAACGGCCACACGGTGCAACGAAGCTGCAGAAAAGCGCGAAATGGGTCTGACCTTGCTTGGACGTATCAGGCGTGCCCAGCCGTGTGGCTGAGATGCGCAAGGTCGATGCCGATCGAGCTCAAGATACGATCGTATTTCTGCTCGATCTCGCTATCGAACAAAAGCTCGGCGTTGGCCGGGCAAGTCAGCCAACCGTTTTCGATGATCTCGGTTTCCAGCTGCCCCGCACCCCAGCCGGCATAGCCGAGCGCCATCAAGGTATGCTTAGGCCCCTTGCCTGCCGAAATCGCGCGCAGGATGTCGACAGTTGCTGTGAGAAAGATGTCTTCGGCAACCGGTGTGCTGGATTCCATCGTCACATCGTCCGAATGCAGCACGAAGCCGCGGCTGCGATCGACCGGGCCGCCATGGCGCACGATCAGATCACGCGCCGAGTCCGGCAAGCGAATGGCATCCTGTTCTTCGATGACGCCGATCTGAACCAGCAAGTCCGGGAAGCGCATCTGCCGGGGCTGATTGATGATCAACCCCATCGCGCCGTCCTCATTATGGGCGCAGATATAGATCACGGTGCGCGCAAAGCGGTCATCCTTCATCGCCGGCATGGCGAGAAGGAAGTGATCATCGAGGTAGCCGTGCTCGGCCACGGTGTTTTTCTTGCCCAACAGTTCCATGAATCCAAGGGTAACGCGTTTTGAAAAGCCGTAAAGTGGCAACACGCGCGCCGGTTAAGCAAAAGGTCAGGCGCACCGACCATTTTGGCTAAGCGCCCTGTCTCACACAAAGATGAGGCACTTAGCGATTGCGCCAGCGCTTGCAAGTTGGGAAAGAAAGACATGGTGATGTCCCAAAAAGCAGCGCTCGCGCTTGTCCTCCTGCTTGTCGCGCTGCCGGCGCAGGCTGCGTCCAGTGCCTGGTTCGAGACCGAAGGCGGCCGTATCAGGCTTGTGACGACGGGTGTGCCGGCTGCGGATGGCACGCTGCGCGCAGCACTGCAGATCGACGTCTCACCCGGCTGGAAGACCTATTGGCGCGATCCTGGCGATGCAGGTGTGCCTCCGCAGATCACCTTTCCTGCCGCATCCGGTGTCACGACCGCCGAGATCGGCTTTCCCGTGCCGCAACGCTTCGACGATGGAGCGAGCCATTGGGCCGGCTATGAATGGCCGATTGCGCTCGCGCTGACACTGCATGCTACACCCGGCAGGACAACGGGAACGTTGGAAGCCGATGTCTTCATGGGCCTTTGCCAAAGCATCTGCGTGCCCGTTCAAGCGCAGCTGACTCTCGATCCCCACCACAATGCCGACGACATGTTCGACCGCGCAACAGTGAATGCCGCCTTCGACTCTCTGCCCGCAAAGGCGTCCCCCAGCTTCGGCGTCACGGCCGCGCGCATTGAAGGCGATATGCTGATCGTGGAAACGGCCGCGCCCACCCCGGAGGGCCTGACGCTGTTTTTGGCCAGCAATGGCGGCTTCGAGTTCGGCGTGCCGAAGCACGAGAAAGGCGGTGCTCGTTTTGCCGTTCCGCTTCTTGCCCGACCGACGGATGCAGCAACCTCGGCATCCATTGCCTACACGCTGAGCAATGGCGATGCGGCAGTGGACGGTGCGTTCACGCTTCCATAGCCTGGATGTGGTGGACAGGCGGTCCAGCACACCTACATCACGCGCTTCATGACTGCCAACAGATTGGAGACCGTGATGACGATTGCAGTGGGCGACAGCCTGCCGGACGTGAAGCTGAAAGTGGTGGGTCCCGACGAGATCACCGAAGTCTCCACGAGTGAATTTTTCGGCAACAAGAAAGTGGTGTTGTTCGGCGTTCCCGGCGCTTTCACGCCGACCTGCTCCAACAACCACCTTCCTGGCTGNNCGGTCAACGACGCCTTCGTCATGCGCGCTTGGGCGCGATTTACGGGCGGCGAAGGCAAGATCACCTTTTTGGCTGATGGCAGCGGCGTGTTTGCCAAGGCGGCCGGCCTTGAGCAGGATATGAGCGCCGGCGGCATGGGGCTGCGCAACAAGCGCTTTTCCATGATCGTCGATAACGGCAAGGTCACCGCGCTCAACCTGGAAGGGTCGCCCGGCCAGGCAGTCGACAGCGGTGCCGCGCGGCTGCTCGAACAGCTCTGAGACGAGGGGTCGGGGCTGCTGCCGGCAGCCTCAATCCTCTCGAATGAAGGTCCGGTTCAGCTTGCGCGTTGGCGCGGCTGGCTGGACCGACGCGGCGGCTCGGATCGGATCGACCTTGGCGGTGGTTGTCTTTGGCGCACGCTGCGCCTTGAACGGCGCCATGCCCTGCCGCGCCAGCTCGTCGGCACGCGCGTTTTCCGGGTGGCCGGCATGGCCCTTTACCCAGTGCCACTTCACCTTGTGGCGTTGGCGCGCCTGGTCGAGCTGCTGCCATAGCTCGGCATTCTTCACCGGCTGCTTGGCGGCAGTCTTCCAGCCATTGCGCTTCCAGCCCTCGATCCAGCCGCCGATTCCGTCCTTGACGTAGTTGCTGTCGGTATAAAGGTCGATTTCGCACGGCTCCTTCAGCGCGTTCAGCGCCGATATCGCGGCCATCAGCTCCATGCGATTGTTGGTCGTATTGGCCTCACCGCCCGATAGTTCCTTGGTCTTGCCGTTGTAGCGCAGGATCGCACCCCAGCCGCCCGGGCCGGGATTGCCCGAACAAGCACCGTCTGTGTAGGCTTCAACCGTCTTCATGAAATTCCGTAAGTTTCCGGCGTCTTTACACCGCGATGAAAGCGCAGCTTAGCGACATATTCCAGCGGATCGCGCTTTTGCACCAGCGCACCATCCGGGATGGTCAGCCAGTCATAAAGCCGCGTCAGCATGAAACGCAGCGCCGATCCGCGCGACAGGAGCGGTAGGGCCTGCTCTTCCGCGGCACTCAAGGGACGCACAGATTGATAGCCAGCCGTCAGCGCAGCGGCCTTGTCGGCATTGAAGCTGAAATCCGGCTCGAAGCACCAGGCATTCAGGCAAACCGCCACGTCGTAGGCGTAGAAATCCTCGCAAGCGAAATAGAAGTCGATCAGGCCCGATAGCCGGTCCCCAAGGAAGAAGACGTTGTCGGGAAAGAGATCGGCATGGATGATGCCGCCTGGCAGATCCTGCGGCCAGCCGCGTTCCAGAACGGCGAAGTCCGCTTCGACTTCCGCCACCAGCCCGGGCACGACCGAGTCGGCGCGATCACGCGAGCCGTCCCACAGCGTGCGCCAGCCATCCACGGCCAGCGCATTGGCACGGTGCATGGGAAAGTCGGCACCGGCCAGATGCAGCTCCGCAAGTTCCCGCCCGACTTCGCCACATTGCGCGACCGTCGGGTGGCGCATCCACATCCCTTCAAGAAAGGTGATGATCGCTGCGGGCCGCCCAGCCAGTTCGCCGATCAGCTGGCCGTCGCGTCTTTCAACCGGCAGTGGACAGGTGATGCCTTTGCGCGCGAGATGCTGCATGAGGCAAAGGAAGAACGGCAGATCGCTCTGGTCGACCCGCTTTTCATAGAGCGTCAGGATGTAGGAGCCGGTTTCGGTGCGAAGCAGGAAGTTCGAGTTCTCCGAGCCTTCCGCGATGCCCTTGTAAGACCGCACATGGCCGATCTTGTATTCCTCAAGGAAGCGGGCGAGCTGCTCCTCGTTCACATCAGTGTAAACGGCCATCGGTCAGGCGTTTCCGTTTACGAAGGCCATGTCGGCGGGCACCAGCGGCATGTCGCGCAGCACGCTGAGCACGGGAAAGTTCTCGTTCTCGACCGCGGTAACCGCAAGATCGATCGACACGTTGAACCGTGCATTGAAGGCATCGACGATTTCATCGACGATGATCTGTGGCGCCGACGCGCCGGCTGACAGGCCGAGCGTGCCGATCGTTTCGATCACGTCCCACGGGATTTCCGCCGCACGCTGCACCAGCAGAGCGCGCTTTGCCCCTGCCCGTTCAGCCACTTCCACCAGCCGCTTCGAGTTGGACGAATTCGGCGCCCCAACGATGAGGAAGAAGTCGGTGCCTGCTGCTGTTTCCTTCACCGCTTCCTGCCGGTTGGTCGTGGCGTAGCAGATCGACTCGGCTGACGGCGCCTGGATGGCCGGGAAGCGCTCCTGCAGCCGGGCGATGATGCCAGCCGTGTCGCTTATCGAAAGCGTCGTCTGCGTAACGAAGCCGAGTTGCTCCGGGTCAACCGGCATGAAGCCATGCACATCCGCCTCGGTTTCAATCAGCGTGACCGCGCCATCCGGCAACTGGCCCATCGTGCCGATGACCTCGGGGTGGCCGGCATGGCCGACAAGCACGACATGGCGGCCGAGACGCTGATGGCGCATGGCCTGCTTATGGACCTTGGACACCAGCGGGCAGGTCGCATCGAGATAGAACAGGTTGCGCGCCTGCGCATCCGCCGGCACCGATTTCGGCACGCCATGGGCTGAAAAGACCACAGGCCGCTCTCGGTGCTCGGGCGGGATCTCGTTCAGTTCCTCGATGAACACGGCGCCGCGCTCCTGGAGGCCCTGCACCACGAAGCGGTTATGCACGATTTCGTGGCGGACATAGACCGGCGCGCCGTATTTCTTCAGCGCCAGAACCACGATCTGGATCGCACGATCGACGCCGGCGCAAAAACCGCGCGGCTCGCACAGGCGGATCGTCAAAGCAGGCTTGGCGGGAGAAAACAGGGACATCAAAACGCTCGCATGGGCCTGACGGACATGAGGTCTGGGAGCGGCTATGTCAAGGTTGGGCGGGATTGGCACGATTGGCGGGCTTGTTCCGGCGCACCCACATTGCCACGCAAACGCCGGCCAGCGCCAAGGCCAAACCATACCAGGTAACGGCATATTGCAGATGATTGTTCGGCAGATCGATGATGGTCACCCCGCCGATCGGCAGGCCGCCGGGGTTCGGCGCCTTATCGGCATCCACGAAGAAGGGCAGCACCGGCTCGCCGAGCCCTGCACTCGCGGCCATGGCGTCGAGATCTTTCCAGTAGAAGATGTTCTTGGCCAGATCGTTGGTCGGCACCAGCCAGGACGGCTTGCCAATCAACCTTTCGCGCGCGAGACCGGTGACCGTCACATCGCCGCCGACCTGCCCTTTGGCGCGGTTTGCCGGCTCTTTGCTATCATAAGGCACGAAGCCGCGATTGACGAACAGGACGCGGCCATCAGCGAGACGCAGCGGCGTGTAGATGTAGAAGCCGGACTGGCCTTCATAGGTGGCGAAGAAATGACGCTCGCGATCATGCAGGAAAGTGCCACTGACTGTGACCGGGCGATATTCGATGGGATCGCCTGTGGCCTGAGCGGCTTCCACAGCAGCGAGCGGCAAAGGTGGCTGGGACAACTGGTTGGTGATGCGCGCCATGAGCGCTTCCTTCCACGCCAGCCGCTCCATCTGCCATGTGCCAAGGCTGAGCAGAATAGCCATCGCAGTCAGCACAAGCGCGCCAACGATCCAAAGCCGCGCCTTCGAGGCCGGTCTGATGACCTGGGATGGTCCGTCGCCCTGCTGCAATGCCAAACCTTTAACCTCCGAAAACGAAAAAGGCGGCCGCTCGCGCAGCCGCCCTTTCTTAGCATGATGAGCTTTCAGTGCCCGGTTGCGATCGTCGCGCCGGCGGAGGCCCAGACATAGATCGTGNNTCCACGAAGTGCCAGTACCAGGCAGCGGCTTCGAAGCCGAAATGTTGCTTCGGCGTGAAGTCGCCCTTCATGGCGCGGATCAAACAGACCAGCAGGAAGATCGTGCCGATGAACACATGGAAGCCGTGGAAGCCGGTCGCCATGTAGAAGGTCGCACCGTAGATCGAATCCGCGAAGGCGAACGGCGCGTGCATGTATTCATAGGCCTGCACGAAGGAGAACAGCACGCCCAGAGCGACGGTGAACACCAGACCGGACACGAGGCCCTTACGGTCGTTGTGCAGAAGCGCATGGTGCGCCCAGGTGACCGTCGTGCCCGACAGAAGCAGGATCACCGTGTTGTAAAGCGGCAGATGCCAGGGATCGAGCACCTCGATGCCTGCCGGTGGCCACTGGCCGCCGGTATATTCGGTGCGCGCGACCTGAACGACTTCGCCCGGGAACAGGCTGGCATCGAAGAAAGCCCAGAACCAGGCAACGAAGAACATCACCTCGGAGGCGATGAACATGATCATGCCGTAGCGCAGATGCAGCGACACGACGCGCGTGTGGTGACCTTCGCGACCTTCCTTGATCGTGTCCGACCACCAGCCGAACATGGTGTAAAGGACCACAGCCAGACCGACCACGAAGAGCCAGGGATTGTTCAGCGGAATGCCGAGCAATCCAAATTCGTTGCCCTTCAGGCCCTGCATCCAGCCTACGCCGCCGAGCGCCATCAACAGCGCGCCGACCGAGGCCGTGAACGGCCACGGGCTGGGGTCTATGATGTGGTAGTCGTGATTCTTGGCGTGCGCCTCAGCCATATCAACCCCCGAGATTATCGCTGGAAACCTTGCTTCCCGCAACACTTCCCTTTTCGCCAGCAGAGGTGTTGGCCGCGAGCGGCGCACCGACTGGCAAGGGGAAGAACGTGTAAGACAAGGTAATTGTTCTGATGTCTTTGATGTCGGGATCATCGACGATCGCAGGATCGACGAAGAACACGACCGGCATGTCCAGGGCCTCGCCGGGCTTCAGGGTCGTATCCGTGAAGCAGAAGCACTCGACCTTGTTGAAATATGCGCCGGCGAGCTCAGGCGTCACGTTGAACGTGGCCTTACCCGCGGTCGGCGTGGAGAACGGATTGGTGGCGGTGTAGCCGATCTGCGTGGTTTCGCCGATCTTGATCGTCACATCGCGCTGGTCGGGCTGGAAGGTCCACGGGAGACCGCCGCTGACATTGGCATCGAACCGCACCGTGATCTTACGATCCAGGATCGTGTCCGAATACTGATCGACCCGCTGTGTGGTGCCACCGTAGCCGGTTGCCTGGCAGAACATCTCATACAGTGGGACGGACGCATAGGCAGCACCGATCATCGCCGCGAAGAACGTCGCGCAGCCGACCGCAACGCGGATGTTGGCGCGGCGCTTCGGGTCAACGGGGGTGCTGTTCTTGGCCATGGATCAGAGCGGCCTGCTAAGCAGCGACGGACCGAACTTCGCGATGGTCGCCACATAGAAGATCACAACAAGAATGGCCAAGCCGACAGCAATCGCCACTGAACGGCTGCGGCGCGCCTTGCGCTGTTTGTCCGTCAGCTTGATCGTTTCCTCGAACTGGTTGCGCTCTCCAGCCATCAGAGGATACCCGCCTGGAGGAAGCGCGCGACGAGGCTGTCTGCGAGATAAGCGGCGAAGATGCCGAAGAGATAAAGCAGCGAGAAGCCGAACATGCGCTTGGCCGGAAGCATGACTCGATCAGCTGGCGCCATGCGGAACACGCCCCAGGCGTAATAGATGAAGCCCGCGCCCAATGCCGCCGCAACGATGCCATAACCGGCCGATGCATAACCGAGCACCCAAGGCAGCACGCCGATCGGCGACACGATCAGAGTGTAGATGAAAATCTACAGGCGGGTCGACGCTTCGCCCGCCACGTTCGGCATCATCGGAATACCGGCGCGGCCGTAATCGCCCGACTTGAACAGGGCGAGCGCCCAGAAGTGCGGCGGTGTCCACAGGAAGATAATGGAAAACAGGATGATGCTTTCCAGGCTCACCGAACCCGTCGCAGCAGCCCAGCCGACAACCGGCGGAAAAGCACCAGCGGCGCCGCCGATGACGATGTTCTGCGGGGTCCAACGCTTGAGCCACATCGTGTAGACGACGGCATAAAAGAAGATCGTGAAGGCGAGTAGGCTGGCGGCGAGCCAGTTCACCAGCAGGCCGAGGGTCATCACCGACAGGAATGACAGAACCAGGCCAAAGCCGAGCGCTTCGCCCGGAAGCATGCGGCCGGCAGGAACGGGACGACGCGCGGTGCGGCTCATCAAGCGGTCGATGTCGGCGTCGTACCACATGTTCAGAGCACCGGATGCGCCGGCACCAATCGCGATCGACAGGATGGCGATCGCAGAGAACAGCGGATCGAAGGGGGTAGGCGCAGCCATGAGGCCGACGAATGCAGTGAACACAACCAGCGACATGACGCGCGGCTTCAGCAGAGCGATGAAGTCGCCTGCCGTTGCTTCCGACAGCCCGACTTCCGGGGTGGGCGTCGCGGTTTGTTCAACCATGCTCATTCAAATCGTATCCAATGCCTGGGCCCGGACTGTTCAGCCCGGGCCGGGGTTCGTTCAACTGCCTTACTTGATGCGCGGCAGCTGCTCCCACTGGTGGAACGGCGGCGGCGAAGACAGCTGCCATTCCAGCGTGGTGGCGCCTTCGCCCCACGGATTGTTGCCGGCAATACGTTTCTTAGAGAAGGCTTCAAACACGCCATACAGGAAGATCAACACGCTGAAGCCAGACAGGTATGCGCCGTAGGAAGACACCATGTTCCAGCCGGCAAACGCATCCGGATAATCGATGTAACGGCGCGGCATGCCGGCGAGACCCAGGAAGTGCTGCGGGAAGAACACGAGGTTCACGCCGATGAACATGATCCAGAAGTGAACGCGGGCAATTGCCGACGAGTACATGTAGCCGAACATCTTCGGGAACCAGTAGTACCAGCCGGCGAAGATCGCGAACACAGCACCGAGCGACAGCACGTAATGGAAGTGCGCTACGACATAATAGGTGTCGTGCAGCGAACGATCGAGACCAGCATTGGCCAGCTGAACGCCGGTCACGCCGCCCACGGTAAACAGGAAGATGAAGCCGATCGCCCACAGCATGGGGGTGCGCATCGAAATCGAACCGCCCCACATCGTGGCGATCCATGAGAAGATCTTCACGCCGGTCGGAACCGCGATCACCATGGTGGCGAACACAAAGTAACGCTGCGTGTCGAGCGACAGGCCGGTGGTGTACATGTGGTGTGCCCACACGACGAAGCCGACGACGCCGATCGCGACCATGGCGTAAGCCATGCCGAGGTAACCGAACACCGGCTTGCGCGAGAAAGTCGAGACAATATGGCTGATGATGCCGAAGCCCGGCAGGATCAGAATGTACACTTCAGGGTGACCGAAGAACCAGAACAGGTGCTGGAACAGGATCGGGTCACCGCCGCTTTCAGGCGCAAAGAAGGCCGTGCCGAAGTTGCGATCGGTGAGCAGCATGGTGATGCCGCCAGCCAGAACCGGCAAGGACAGAAGCAGCAGGAAGGCGGTGATCAGCACCGACCACGCAAACAGCGGCATCTTATGAATGGTCATGCCGGGTGCGCGCATGTTGAAGATCGTGGTGATGAAGTTGATCGCACCCAGGATCGACGACGCACCAGCGATGTGCAGCGACAGGATCGCCATATCCATCGCCGGTCCGGGCTGGCCCGAAGTCGACATTGGCGGATACATCGTCCAGCCACCACCCACGCCATGCGCACCTGGCGCGCTCGGCATGAACAGAGACAAAAGCAGCAGCAAGAAAGCCGGCGGCAGCAACCAGAAGGAAATGTTGTTCATGCGCGGGAACGCCATGTCCGGCGCGCCGATCATGATCGGCACCATCCAGTTGGCGAAGCCGCCGATCAGCGCGGGCATGACCATGAAGAAGATCATGACAAGGCCGTGGGCCGTGGTGAAGGCGTTGTACATCGACTTGCCGGCGTCGATCGCGGCATCGCCGTCGATGCCGTAAACCATGCCTGCCAGACCGTGGAAGATCTGGATGCCGGGTTCCTGCAACTCCCAGCGCATCATCATCGACAAAGCGCCGCCGATAATGCCTGCCGTGATCGCGAAGATCAGGTAGAGCGTGCCGATGTCCTTGTGGTTGGTCGAATATACCCAACGCGTCCAGCCCGTGGGCCGGTGATCGCTATGGGCATCGTGGTGGGTTGCAGCGCCTGCCATGATTCCGCTCCGTCTCCTTCCGTCCGGCTGTTGCGAGTTACTCGCCGGCCGAAGCAATCTTGTTCTGGGCGTCGACCGAAGCCATCAGGGCGCGGTTGGCGCCACCGAGATCCGTAGCCGCTGCCGCAAGCCATGTCTGATATTGATCCAGCGCAACGACGCGGATGGCGATCGGCATATAAGCGTGGTCCTTGCCGCAAAGCTCGGAGCACTGGCCATAATAAAGACCCTCCTTCGTCGCCTTGAACCAGGTCTCGTTGATGCGACCGGGAACGGCGTCCACCTTCACGCCGAAAGCCGGCATGGCGAAGGAGTGAATGACGTCGCCGCCGGTGACCAGCATGCGAACGGTGGCATTCACGGGCACGACGACTTCGTTGTCGACGGCGAGCAGGCGCGGATAAGCGCCACGATCTTCCTTGCCGGCAGCAGCGCGGGCATCATCCGTCAACAAAGCCGAGTTGAAGGTCAGCGGCGTTTCGACCTGGTATTCGTAGTCCCAATTCCACTGGTTGCCGATCGCCTTCACCGTCAAGGCCGGCTCTTCCGGCGGCGTGTATTGCGCCGTCAGCAACTGGAAGGAGGGAATGGCGAGGCACAGGAGAATCACCACCGGTCCGACGGTCCAGATGATCTCGATAAGCGTGTTATGGCTGGTACGCGACGGGGTCGGGTGGGCATCAGCGCGGAAACGCACGATGCAATAAGCCAACAGAGCCAGCACGAGCAGCGTGACGGGAATGATGAACCACAGCGTGTAGTTCTCGAACCACTCGATGCTTTCCATGATCGGCGAGGCTGCCGGCTGGAAATCGGTCTGCCACGGCGTTGGCTGGGCGGCAAAGGCGGCCGCACCGGACAACAAAACCATTGCGGCAGCCGCGCCTATCACTTTTTTCATGGCGATCGTCATCTCCCGGATACCCTGACTAGGACGCGCGTCAGCATGCGGCATGCACACGCACAGACTCCCAGTTCTCTCCAGCCCGTTCAAATCATACTCTCTTGGCGTCCGCAAGAAAGCCACGATTCTGCTGGATGCGGCATTTTGTTCGTGCTGGATCAACAACCTGCCATTGCGTTATGAAGCAAAGTAGGAACTGCNNACAGCGCTTTGTTTTCCATGCGAAGGCTGCAGGCTAGATCGCGATGATTCGGTTGGAGACCTTCCCCTGATGCGCTTTTTGAGGCCGCTCGCCTTCAGTCTGCTTCTTGCTTCGCCTTTGGCAAGCGCCCTTCCCGCCAGCGCTCAGCAGCCGGCCCCAACCGGCGCTGTCCGCTCCAGCCATGGCGCGTGGTCGATCATCTGCGACACGCCGGCGGGTGCGACGGCTGAACAATGCGCGATGATGCAGAATGTGGTAGCGGAAGACCGGCCGGAGATCGGGCTTTCCGTCGTGGTTCTGCGCACCGCCGACAATAAGGCCGAGATCCTTCGTGTTCTGGCGCCCCTTGGGGTGCTTCTGCCGAACGGCCTTGGCCTCAATGTCGACGGCAAGGATATCGGCCGCGCCTATTTCGTGCGCTGCTTCCAGGATGGTTGTTATGCCGAGGTGATCCTGGAACAGCCGCTGCTCGACACGTTGAAGACCGGCAAGGCCGCGACCTTCATCGTGTTCCAGACGCCGGAAGAAGGCATCGGCATCCCCGTCGAACTGAACGGCTTCGGCGAAGGCTTCGCCGCACTGCCCTGAGGCTACGTGTTGGGCGAACCGGCCTAAACCGAGGCGCCTGGTCGCTTCGGCTGGATTCTTGCGACGGCAGCCCCTACTTCTCGGGCATTGCTTCGCACAGTGAGTCCGCTTCCATGTCCAAGTCCCTGATTAGCCAATTCGATTGTTCCGAAGATCGGCTGCGGCAGATGCTTGCCGACACGCTTCAGGGGGCGGATGACGGCGAGCTCTATCTCGAACAAAGCGAAAGCGAAGCGCTGATGTTCGACAACGGCCGCCTGAAGACAGCCAGCTACAACACGGATCGCGGCTTTGGTCTGCGTGCGGTCGCCGGCGAGGCCACAGGCTACGCCCATGCCAGCGAGCTATCGGAAGCCGCAGTCGCCCGGGCCGCCAGTGCGGTCTCCGCTGTCAAAGCCGGTTATTCCGGCACGCTCGCAGAAGCGCCGCAGGGTACCAATCGCAAGCTGTACGGCGACAACAATCCGCTGACCGAGCCAGCCTTTGCCGACAAAGCCAAGCTCCTTCAAGAGATCGACGCCTTTGTTCGCGCCAAAGATCCGCGCGTGCGGCAGGTCACGGCTTCACTCGTCGCGTCCTGGCAGCAGATCGAGATCATGCGTGGCGACGGCCGGATGGTGCAGGACATCCGGCCGCTGGTGCGCATGAATGTGTCCGTGGTGGTCGGCGAAGGCGACCGGCAGGAAAGCGGCTCTTACGGGATCGGTGGGCGCAAGGGCTTTGGTGAGTTCATCACCGATGATTCCTGGCGCTTCGGTGCCGAGGAAGCTTTGCGCCAAGCCTTGGTTAACCTTGAGGCCTCCCCTGCCCCTGCCGGGACGTTCGACATCGTTCTGTCCTCGGGCTGGCCGGGCGTGATGCTGCATGAAGCTGTTGGCCACGGGCTGGAAGGCGACTTCAACCGCAAGAAGACGTCGGCCTTTGCCGGCCTGATGGGACAGCAGGTCGCCGCCAAGGGTGTCACCGTCGTGGATGACGGCACGATCGCCGAGCGGCGCGGTTCGCTGACCATCGACGACGAAGGCACGCCAACCAATCGCACCGTGCTGATCGAGGACGGCAAGCTCGTCGGCTACATGCAGGATCGCCAGAATGCACGGCTGATGGGCATGGAAGCCACCGGCAACGGGCGCCGCGAGTCCTACGCGCACCAACCCATGCCGCGCATGACCAACACCTACATGACCGCAGGCGACAAGACGCCGGAAGAGATCATCGCTTCCGTGAAGAACGGCATCTATGCCGTGTCCTTCGGCGGCGGACAGGTGGATATCACCTCGGGCAAATTTGTGTTCGGCTGCACCGAAGCCTATATGATCGAGAACGGCAAGGTGACGCGGCCGATCAAGGGCGCCATGCTGATCGGCAACGGCCCGGATGCCATGCACCGCGTGTCCATGATCGGCAACGACATGAAGCTCGATACCGGCATCGGCATGTGCGGCAAGGCCGGCCAGGGCGTGCCGGTGGGTGTCGGCCAGCCACATCTACGCATGGATCAGATGACGGTGGGCGGCACACAGGCTTGAGGCACATCCGCTGCAGGCACTCTAGCTAGTCCATCTGGTTCTTGGCTCAGCGCGCTTGCCATTTCGGCGCGTGCAAGGCGTAGTGGAAGATAGGAAGGGGCTCATCATGGCCTCTTTCGTCATCATGAATACCAGCACAGCGCCAGCGGAGAATCAGTGAATGTCCTTCTCCTCCATCGTGATCCTTACTGGCGCGGGTATCTCGGCCGAATCGGGCGTAGATACGTTTCGCGACAAAGGCGGCATCTGGTCGAAGGTGGATCTGCAGGATGTGGCGACCCCGCAAGGCTTCAAGCGGGATCCGGAACGCGTTCATGCCTTCTATAATGACCGCCGCGCCGGGCTGAAGACCGTCCAGCCCAACGCCGCGCATCGGACGCTGGCACGGTTGGAAGCCGAATTCAGAGGCAGTGTGCTGGTCATTACGCAGAACATCGATAATCTGCATGAACGCGCCGGCACCAAGCACCTCCTCCACATGCATGGCGAACTCACCAAGGTGTTCTGCACGAAGTGCGGCACCCATCGCGACGAACACGGCGATCTCACGACCTTCGATTATTGCAGCCACTGCGGCGCAACCGGTACGTTGCGGCCGGATATCGTCTGGTTCGGGGAGATGCCCTACCACATGGACGAAATCCACGAGGCGCTGCATCGCTGCGATCTGTTTATCGCGATCGGCACCAGCGGCAGCGTTTATCCGGCCGCCGGCTTCGTGGAGGAAGCCCACGCAATTGGCGCACATACGGTGGAGCTGAATCTTGAGCCCACCGAACACGACAGTGCCTTCGACGAAGTGCGCCGTGGCCGCGCTACCGAGCTGGTGCCTGCCTATGTCGAGGAATTGCTGCTGTCCTAGCGTCGCTTCTTGGGCTTTTCCAACAAGGCAACCGCTTCCACATGGCTCGACCACAGGAACTGGTCGACAGGCGTGACAGACACGATGCGGTAGCCACCGGCGGTTAGGATCGCCAGATCCCGCGCCAGCGTCAGCGGATTGCAGGATACCGCGGCGACCTTCGGCACCTGGCTTTTCGCAATCTGCTTGCACAGGAACTCGGCGCCTGCGCGCGGCGGATCGAACACCACGGCGTCGAAGCGATCGAGTTCCTTCGTGGTCAAGGGCCGTTCGAACAGGTCGCGCTTTTCGGTGGTCACGCGCTTGAGGCCTGGCGTGAAGCGGAAGGCACGATCGAGTGCGGCCAAGGGTGCTGCATCCCCTTCCACTGCATGAACTTCAGCGCGAGCGGCGAGCCGCAGCGAGAAGGCACCGGATCCCGCAAAGAGATCGGCGACGCGCTTGGCTTTCCCGACATGATCTAGGACTAGGCCGGCCATCGCTTCTTCGGCAGACGCGACCGCCTGCAGGAAGCCGCCGGGCGGGACCGTGACCTGCGATGCGCCGATCGAAACCTGCGGCTTGGTCGGCTCGACGATGATCTCGCCATCAACGGATACGCGGGCGAAGCTGTGGGCGAGCGCGAAGTCGGCGATGGTTTTTCGCGCGGCGTCGTCCAGCTTGCCGCTTTCCAGCAGCGCAACGTCCAGGCCGGCCGCAGTGGCGGTTACGGTCATGCGAAAAGGCTTGTTTGTGGAACAGCTTAGCCGCGCCACTGCGCGCAGTGATCCAAGTGCTTCAACGATCGGCGGAACGCTGATCGGGCATTCCACGATGTCGATGATCTCATGCGACAGATGGCGATTATAGCCGAGCAGCATGCCCGCTTCGACCTTGCGCAGGGCAAAGGTGACACGGCGGCGGCTGTGCGGCGCGCACGGGATGATGTCACCGAACTCGGGTGTCAGCGCCTGGGATTTCAGCGCCTGCATCACCTTGTTGCGCTTCCAGGCCAGATAGTCCGGCGTCGCCATATGCTGCAACTGGCAACCGCCGCAGGTGCCGAAATGCCGGCATGGCGGTTCGACGCGGTTGGCTGCCGGTTCCTGGATCGCGATCAGATCGCCGCGATCCTTGTTCACAGCGGCCGTGACAGTCTCGCCTGGCAACGTGAACGGGATATAGACCGGGCCGCGCTCGGTGTTGGCGATGCCGTCGCCCTGCGCACCGAGATGGTTGATTCGATATTGCGTGCTCATAGGTGTTTCTCGGCTCCGAGAAGCCATTCCTTGTTGCCGTCGCCGCCTTCGATCGGACTGGGCGTGAGTCCGAGTGCTTTCCAGGCCGGCTGACTGTCGAGCCAAGCGCGCAACCGCTCGGTTGTGCGCGGCCCCTCTTCCGCGTCCTTGAGCAAGCCGCCTTTGCCGATCGCGTCGCGGCCGGCTTCGAATTGCGGCTTCACCAGAAAAACGCCTTTCGCACCCGGTGCAGTGAGATCGAGCGCACGCGGCAAGGCGAGCGTCAGGGAGATGAAGCTGACGTCACAGACGATGAGCTCGATCGGTGCGCCGCCGAAATCCTCGGCCTGCAGGTCACGCGCGTTCTTGTTTTCGAGAGAGGTGACGCGTGGATCATCGGCTATGCTGGGATGGAGCTGACCATGGCCGACATCGACGGCGAAAACACTGACAGCACCGCGTTCCAGCACCACCTGCGTGAAGCCGCCGGTGGAAGCGCCGAGGTCGAGCACGTTCTTGCCGCTGACTTCGATGCCGAAATGATCAAGGCCGGCGATCAGTTTGAGGGCCGCGCGCGACACATAGTTCTGCGCGGGATCGTCAATGCTAAGCGCGGCATCGGGCTCGATCAACTGACCGGCCTTCGTGGCGACCGCATCGCCCACCCGCACGGTGCCGCGCTTGACGGCATCGCTGGCGCGCGATCGGCTGGCAAACAAACCGCGCGCAACAAGCACTTCATCGAGACGCTGGGTAGATTTGCCTGGCATCCCCGCTCCATGGCCGAAGCGGGCTACGATAGCAAGCTTAGGCGCGCGCGGCGTTCTGACCGCGGCCGAGTGCTGCGAAAACGGAGCGAACGATGCCAGCGGAATCCAGCCCCGCATCGGCATACATCTTTTCCGGCTTGGCATGGTCGACAAAGAGATCCGGCAGAACCAGAGGCCGCACCTTCAGCCCGTTGTCGAGCAGGCCTTCGAGCGCAAGGAAATGCAGCACCTGCGTGCCGAAGCCGCCGATCGCGCCTTCTTCCACGGTGATCAGCACTTCATGATCGCGTGCGAGGCGGCGCACCAGATCGTGGTCGAGCGGCTTGGCAAAGCGCGCATCGGCAACCGTAGTCGACAGGCCGGCCGCGTCGAGTTCATCGGCAGCCAACAGGCAATCGGCAAGTCGCGTGCCGAAAGACAGCAACGCCACCTTCGTACCCTCGCGGATCACCCGCCCTTTACCGATCTCCAGCACCGAACCCCGCTCGGGCATGTCGATGCCGACGCCATTGCCGCGCGGATAGCGGAAGGCGATCGGGCCGTCGTTATACTCGGCTGCCGTGCGTACCATGTGCTTGAGCTCGACCTCGTCGGCCGCGGCCATCACCACCATGCCCGGCAGCGAACCGAGATAGGTGGTATCGAAGGCGCCAGCATGTGTCGCGCCATCAGCGCCGACGAAACCGGCACGGTCGATCGCGAATCGCACCGGCAGGTTCTGAAGCGCAACATCATGCACGACCTGGTCGTAAGCGCGCTGCAGGAAGGNNCTGGTGCATTGGCGGGCGCCTTGGCCTGTGCGCCCGTGATGACGTCGAACTTGTTGACGCCGTGATATTTGTCAGCGGCAGCCTCAGCCGGCGCGTAACCCTTGCCCTTTTTGGTCACGACTCACATCAGCACCGGGCCATCACCATTGTCACGCACATTCTTCAGCACCGGGACGAGGTGCTCGAGATTGTGGCCGTCGATCGGGCCAATGTGGTAGAAGCCGAGCTCCTCGAACATGGTGCCGCCGGTAACGAAACCGCGTGCATGTTCGACGGCGCGGGTTACCGTACGCTCGACTCTCCGGCCGAAATAGCCCGTCAGCTTCTTGCCGAGATCGCGAATTTCCGAATAGGTCTTGCCCGAAGCCAGTCGCGCCAGATAGGCGCTCATCGCGCCCGACGGCGGGGCGATCGACATGTCGTTGTCGTTGAGGATGACGATCAGCCGCGCATCCAACGCGCCGGCATTGTTCATGGCTTCATAGGCCATGCCCGCCGACATCGCGCCGTCGCCGATCACCGCAATCACGTTGTTTTTGCCGCCCGAGAGATCGCGCGCAACAGCCATGCCGAGGCCAGCCGAGATCGAGGTCGAGGAGTGGGCCGCGCCGAACGGGTCGTATTCGCTTTCCGAGCGCTTGGTGAAGCCGGACAGGCCGTGCTCCTGGCGCAGCGTGCGGATGCGGTCGCGCCGTCCGGTCAGGATCTTGTGGGGATAGGCCTGGTGGCCGACATCCCAGATGATCTTGTCGTCCGGCGTGTCGAACACGTAATGCAGCGCGACCGTCAACTCGATGACGCCCAAACCCGCGCCAAGATGGCCGCCGGTCTGCGAAACAGCATCGATCATTTCGGCGCGAAGCTCGGACGCGAGCTGCGGCAGCTCGCCTTCAGGAAGCGCGCGAAGATCGGCGGGAAACCGAACCTTGTCGAGAAGCGGGGTCTGGGGAGAAGGCTGCACTCTTGTTACCTTGCCGGCATCGTATGCCCGGAAATAGGGCCGCATGCGCGCGTTGTAAACAAAGCACGCGCGTTTGCCGCATCACAGCGGCGGGAAGTGCGAAGTCAATAACCGCTTAGTCAGTGCCAACTGACGATATCGCCGCCATAGGAGGCGACCATCGTATCTTTTGTCACAAGGCTCATCTTCTCGACGCGCGCCTGAGCGATAATCAAGCGGTCGAAAGGATCATGGTGCAGAAGAGGCAGGGCTTCCACTTCCTCGGCATGAGCACTTTCAATTGCCAGCAACGAAAAGCCTGTTCCGAGACAAACGTCGCGAAGCCGTGCCGCAGAAATCTTGATCGCCGTCCGACGCGTCAAAGCGTTCTTGATAGCAGCTTCCCAGATGCTCGCAACTGAAACAAAAGCCTCGTTCCCGCCGTCGCGGATGAGTTCGATGATATCAGGCGGAAGAAGCGTCTGGTCCCGCGCTGCCCATAGCGCGACATGGGTGTCGAGAAGAAGCTTCACTTTGAGCGACCAAACATCGCAGCAACATCTGCGTCGCTTTCATTCCATTCTTCGAGTGTGAATGCGGGAATGACATCCTTATACTGGCCCAAAATGCGATCGCGCTTTCCTGCGTCGATCGGAACCAGCTTCGCAGCAGGCTTGCCATTGCGTGCAATAACGATCTCTTTTTCCTCTCCGGACTCGACAGCCTGAACGAGACGAGACAGCGATGTCTTTGCATCGAGCATATTAACTATCGGCATCACACTTTACCTAGCTAAGGTTGGCTAACGTACAGGCATATGTGCCTTTTTGCAAGTCAGCCTAAATTTTGCCGTCTCGTCGGTATGAGCATCTCTCCATCGTCCTTGTTCTTGCACAACAAGGGAGGAGCAGTGCCATGAATTATGTCGACGGATTTCTGCTGGCCGTACCAAAGGACAGGCTGGACGACTACAAGCAGGTGGCCGAAACAGCTGCCGGGCTCTTCATGGAATGGGGCGCGACGTCCTATATGGAAGCCGTCGCCGATGATGTGCCTTACGGCGAATTGACCTCTTTCCCGCGCGCCGTCATGGCGAAGGACGATGAGGTCGTCATCTTCTCCTACATCACCTACCCGTCAAAGGCGGTGCGCGACGCGGCGCAGAAGAAGATGATGGAGGATGAGCGCATGAAACCGATGATGGAAGACATGCCCTTCGATGGAAAGCGCATGATCTTCGGCGGCTTCAAGGCGATCGTGGAGCGATAGGCTTACTCGGGCGAGTCCTACTCTGGATCCAGCGGCTCGACGCCGAGCGGCTTGCCCTCACGCGACAGGCGGATCTTTTCCACCTTGGCTTCGGCTGCCTTGAGCAGGCGGTCGCAATGGTCCTTCAGCGCTTCGCCGCGCTCATAGATACGGATCGACTGGTCGAGCGGCACGTCGCCGCGCTCCAGATCGTCGACGATCTGCTCGAGCGCGGCCAGCGCCTGCTCGAACGTCATGGCCTTGATGTCTTCGTTTTCGGCCATGCGCTCAGCCCTTCATCAATCGTTTTACATGCGTCGCCACGGAGGACGACAATCCTTCGAGGTCATAGCCGCCTTCCAGCAGGCTCACCAGCCGGCCATTGGCGCTGCGATAGGCGACATCCATCAGCTTGCCCGTCGCCCAGTCGAAGTCGTCTTCCACCAGGTTGATCTCAGCTAGGGGATCGCGGTGATGGGCGTCGAAGCCGGCCGAGATGATCACGAGGTCAGGCCGAAAGTTTGCCAATGCCGGTAAAACACGGCTGGTGAAGGCGTCGCGGAACTGGCTGCCGCCATCGCGTGGGCTAAGCGGTGCATTGACGATGTTGCCGACGCCCGTTTCCCCTTTCGCACCCGTGCCCGGGAACAACGGCAGCTGGTGCGTCGAGCAATACAGCACGCTTGGATCGCTCCAGAAGATGTCCTGCGTGCCGTTGCCGTGATGGACATCCCAGTCGATGATCGCAACGCGCTCGGCACCGTGCGTCTTCTGCGCATAGCGCGCGGCGATTGCCGCCTGGTTGAAGAAGCAGAAGCCCATCGCCTTTTCCGCTTCGGCATGATGACCGGGCGGACGGGCTGCAACAAACACGTTGTCGGCCTTGCGCCCGAACACGTCATCAACGGCGGCGTTGGACGCGCCGATCGCCGTCATCACCGCTTCAAACGAGCGCGGGCTGAGCGTCGTGTCAGAATCAATCCGCGTCAGACCTTCTTCCGGGATCGCCGCCTTGATGCGATCGAGATGGCTTTCGGGATGGGCGAGCAGAACCAGCTGCTCGTCTGCGGCAGTCGGTTCGACACGATCGAGCCCATCAAAGTCTGGATCCTCGAGGCGGCGCGCAATCGCTCGCAAACGGTCGGGCCGCTCGGGATGACCGGGCGGCGTCAGATGCTCAAGAAAGATCGGATGGGAATACAGGCGCGTGGTCATGGCTTCCCTTATAGGCTGATCGAGCGTGGCGTAAAACGCGGGATAGGCTGAAAGCCGAGCTTGCGCACTTTCAAATACGGCCAGTCTGGCCGCGATGGCGCAAATAGTGATCGGCAATGGCGCAGGCGACCATGGCTTCGCCGATCGGCACTGCGCGGATGCCGACGCAGGGATCGTGGCGGCCCTTGGTCATGACATCGACTTCCTTGCCGGTGCGATCCACAGATTGGCGCGGTGTCAGAATTGATGAGGTCGGCTTGACGGCAAAGCGCGCGACGACCGGCTGCCCCGTCGAAATGCCGCCGAGGATGCCGCCCGCATGGTTGGCGAGAAAGCGCGGCAGGCCGTCATTGCCCCCGCGCATTTCATCGGCGTTCTCTTCACCGGTCATCCTTGCAGTGGCAAAACCGTCGCCGATCTCCACGCCCTTGACGGCGTTGATCGACATCAGGCTGGCTGCGATATCCGCGTCGAGCTTGGCATAAAGCGGTGCGCCAAGGCCGGCCGGCACGCCTTCCGCAACGATCTCAATCAAGGCGCCGACCGAAGACCCATTTTTGCGGATGCCGTCGAGGTAATCGGCGAACACGGGTACGGCTGCGGGATCGGGCGTAAAGAACGGGTTGTCCGCGCTTTCCACGAAGTCCCAGTCCCAGTTGGCGCGGGTAATTTCTTTGTCACCCATGGCGATCAGCGCGCCGCGCACCTTCAGGCCAGGAACGACCAGCCGGGCCAAAGCGCCGGCAGCCACGCGCGCAGCCGTTTCGCGTGCCGAAGAGCGACCACCGCCGCGATAATCGCGCACGCCATATTTGACGTCATAGGCATAATCGGCATGGCCCGGACGATATTGCTGAGCGATGTCGCCATAGTCCTTGGATCGTTGGTCGACATTTTCGATCAGCATGGAGATCGGCGTGCCGGTGGTGATGAGATGGCCATCGTCCCCGTCAGGCAGAACGCCGGACAGGATTTTGACTTCGTCCGGCTCACGGCGTTGCGTCACGAAACGTGACTGGCCGGGCTTGCGGCGGTCGAGTTCGCGCTGCACGTCTTCCAACATGAAGCGGATGCCAGGGGGGCAGCCGTCCACCACACAGCCCAGAGCGGGACCGTGGCTTTCGCCCCAGGTGGTGACCCGGAAAAGGTGGCCGAAGGTGTTGTGCGACATGAAAATTCCGCAGACGGCAAAAGGAGGCTGTCGCGCTTCTAGGAGCGAATCCGACAGGGGTCAAACCGGCCACCTGCTCGCCTGCCTTTTATTTTTGACACATTCTCTTCGTTCTTGTCTGCTTAGAGGGCGTCGACTTGGCCTCTCAGCTTCTGCCTGTCCCAATTCGAGGAATCCCATGAAGACCGGTTTCGCTGCCGCCTCCATCCTTTTGCTGTCGATTGTCGGCGCTTACGCCGCCGATACGGAAGGCGAGATCAAGAAGATCGATCGCGACAATCTGACGATCACGCTGTCAGACGGTGAGAAGTTCAAGCTTCCCGGCGAGTTCGATGTCACTGCGCTGGAAGAAGGCATGGACGTCGTGATCGCTTATGACGAAGTCGACGGCGAGAAGCTGATCACGGATATGCAGCTTCCGGATCAATAAGCGTCTGGGACCGGCTTAGAGGCTTAGAGCCAGCTGAGCCGGTCATTCTCCATCCGCAGGATCCGGTCCTGCGGAATGTCCATCTCGCTGGCGGCCACCTCGTCGGCCTCTCCCAACAGGTAAAACAGCGTGCGAACGATGCCGCCATGGGCGACGCAGATCGTTTGCGTGTTCACCTCGCGGAGCCATCCGTCGAGCCTTTGCGCCAGAAGCGCGTAGCTTTCGGCTCCCTCGCCAGGCGGCAGGTAGTTCCACTTGTCCTGATTGCGCTGGGTGCGCAGACCCGGCGTTTTTTCTTCCAGCTCGGCGAAGGTAAACCCCTGCCAGTCGCCGAAGCTCAGTTCCATCAAACGGGGATCGGTGCGGTACGCCTTGGGATCGAGCCCCATCGCCTCGCGCAATCGCTCCATCGTGTGGCGCGTGCGCTGCATCGGGCTCGAAACGAAGTCGAACCGTGCTGCATCACCGATCAGGCTCTTGAGCTTGACCCCGTTGCCGGTCGCTTGCGCCCTGCCCTTTTCCGTCAGATCGCGGTCGGCCTGGCCCTGAAGCCGCCCTTCCGCGTTCCAGTCGGTCTCACCGTGACGGATGAAGTAGCAGAGCGGCCGCACCACGTTCAGTCTTATTCCTTGACGACAGAGATGTCCGGGGCGTCGACCGACTTCATGCCGACGACGTGATAGCCGGAATCGACATGCAGCACTTCGCCGGTCACGCCGCGCGACAGGTCCGACAGCAGGTAAAGCGCGCTGTCGCCCACTTCCTCGATCGTCACGGTGCGCTTGAGCGGTGCGTTGTACTCGTTCCACTTCAGGATGTAGCGGAAGTCGCCGATGCCCGATGCAGCCAGCGTCTTGATCGGCCCGGCCGAGATCGCATTAACGCGGATCTTCGATCCGCCGAGATCGACCGCCAGATACTGCACGCTCGCTTCCAGCGCCGCCTTGGCGATGCCCATGACGTTGTAATGCGGCATGACTTTTTCGGCGCCGTAATAGGTCAGCGTCAGGATCGAACCGCCATCCGTCATCAGCGGCTCGGCGCGCTTGGCGATGGCCGTGAAGGAATAAGCGGAGATGTCCATCGTGCGCAGGAAGTTGTCGCGCGTCGTATCGACGTAGCGGCCGGTCAGCTCGTCCTTGTCGGAGAAGGCGACGGCGTGCACGACGAAGTCGATCTTGCCCCATTTTTCCTTCACCGCGTCGAACACGGCGTCAATCGTGGCCATATCCGTTACGTCGCAATGGCCGACCACGGTCGCGCCGAGTTCGGCAGCGAGAGGCTCGACGCGCTTGCGCAGCGAATCGCCCTGATAGGTCAGCGCGATTTCCGCACCCTGATCCGCGAGTGCCTTGGCGATGCCGTAGGCGATGGAACGATTGTTCGCTACGCCAAAAATCAGACCGCGTTTGCCAGCCATCAGGCTATTTCCGACCGCCATTCCCGCGCTCCTGTTCAATTCAATTCGCTGGCCGCCCTATCGCACAGCCCCTCAACCGCTTCAAGCAGCCACGATCCCGTTCGCTGACACACGGAGGGGTTGGACGGCTCTTGCTTAGGCGTTCTGCACGCTATTTGATGGCAAGCCAAGTGGTTGGCGGCTGATAGCCGTTTCGTTGCACGAACATGCTTGAGGAGGCGTGATGATGGAGTTTGGAGGAAACAAACCGCTGGCTTACGAGGATGTGCTGGCCGGGTTCAGTGCAGACGATCTGGCTTCGACACTTCAGGGCAATCTGGATGGCGGCATCAATGCCTGCGTGGAATGCTGCGACCGCCATGTCGGGGCGAACCGCCTGGCCCTCGATTACGAAAGCATGGATGGTCGCCGCGAACAGCTTTCCTTTGAGGATCTGCGCGACCGTGCGGCTCAGTTCGCCAGCTACCTCCAATCCATCGGCGTTGGTGCCAGCGATGTCGTGGCCGGCATGCTGCCGCGCACCCCGGACCTTCTGACCACCATCCTCGGCACTTGGCGCGCCGGCGCGATCTATCAGCCCTTGTTCACGGCTTTCGGACCGAAGGCGATCGAACATCGTTTGAAGATGAGCGAAGCGAAGCTGGTGGTGACCGATGCCGCCAACCGGCCGAAGCTCGCAGACATCGTTGACGCACCGCGGGTCGGCGTCTTCCTTCGCGCCGACAAAGGCGAGAGCGTCCCGCCCGGCGACGATGATCTGCGCGCCAGGCTCCCCGAACAAAGCAAGGACTTCGCGCCCGTGATGCGGCGTGGCGACGATCTCATGATGATGATGTCGACTTCCGGCACCACCGGCCTGCCCAAGGGCGTTCCGGTGCCGATCCGCGCGCTGCTCAGCTTCGACGCTTACATGCGCTATGCGATCGATCTTCGGCCGGACGACATTTTCTGGAACATCGCCGATCCAGGCTGGGCCTATGGCCTGTATTATGCGGTGACCGGCCCGCTGCTGCTCGGCCATGCCACCACCTTCTATGACGGTCCCTTCACCGCCGAAAGCACCTACCGGCTGATACAAAGCCACGGCATCACAAACCTAGCAGGCGCTCCCACCGCCTTCCGCCTGCTGATCGCAGCCGGTGAAGAAGCGGCAGCACCGTTGAAGGGCAGACTGCGGGTCGTTTCCAGCGCGGGCGAGCCACTCAATCCCGAAGTCATCCGCTGGTTCGCGGCCAATCTCGGCGCACCGATCTATGATCATTACGGCCAGACCGAAACCGGCATGGTGGTCAACTCGCATCACGGCCTCAGCCACGAAGTGCGCCCGGGTGCAGCCGGTCTGCCGATGCCGGGCTTCCACGTCACGGTGATCGGCGAAGACAATGCGGAACTGCCCGTGAATACGCCCGGCGACCTCGCCGTCGATCTCAGCCGCTCACCTCTAATGTGGTTCGAGGGCTATTACCGCCAGGACACGCCGGCGATCGATGGCGGCTTCTATCGCACTGGTGATACGGCCGAGCGCGCCGACAGCGGCCATATCAGCTTCGTTGGCCGCAACGACGATGTCATCACCTCATCCGGCTACCGCATCGGGCCGTTCGACGTGGAAAGCGCGCTGGTGGAACATCCGGCGGTGGTAGAAGCGGTTGTCATCGGGAAACCCGACCCCGAGCGCACCGAGATCGTCAAAGCCTTCATCGTGCTGAAGCCCGGCCTGTCATCCGATGGCCTTGCCGACGAACTCTCCACCTTCGTCAAGAAGCGGCTATCGGCCCACGCTTACCCGCGCGAGATCGAGTTCGTCACCGAACTGCCGAAGACCCCGAGCGGCAAGGTCCAGCGCTTCATCCTGCGCAATCGGGAAAAGGAGCCAGAGCAACCGGCGGGCTGAGCCTGCCGGCTTACTGCTGCCGCACGCGCAGCAGATGCTCCAGCTCATGATCGCTGGCATCCAACATGATGCGGACATGGACATAGAGGTCGGCATGGCCGCCGGTTTTCACCGGCAGGCCTCGGCCCTTGAGGCGCAGAACCTTATCGGAGCTCGACCAGGCGGGCACCGACACGGCGAGCTTGCCCAACGGGGTTTCCACGGCGACCTTGGCGCCGAGCACGGCATCGCTCAGGGCGACAGGCAGGTCGACATGAAGATCACGGCCTTCGATGCTGTAGCGCGGATGGTGCGCATAAACGATCTTGACCAGCGCATCACCGGGCTCGCCACCATAGGGTGACGGTTCCCCCTGTCCTTTCAGGCGGATGGTCTGGCCGTCTTCCACATAGGCGGGCAGCTTGACGGCGATGCGCCGTCCGCCGGGAAAGATCGCCTCGACCTTGGCGGCCGCGACG
>DCDI01000195.1:40321-40489 GCA_002316345.1 Phyllobacteriaceae bacterium UBA1059
GACCTGCATCGTTGCATTGAGATCGGCACCCTTAGGCGCAGGACCGCGCGTACCGGCGCCGGCCGCGCCTCCACGACCAAAAGCCTGGCCGAAGATCTCGCTGAAGATATCGTCATTACCGCCGCCGAAGCCGCCGGACCGGAAATGCGCGCCGCCGCCGCTTTGGCG
>DCDI01000038.1 GCA_002316345.1 Phyllobacteriaceae bacterium UBA1059
GCATCTGCCCTTCGCCCAACCCGCACGCGCGGTCGAGCCGGCACCGGTCGCCGATCCGACCGTGGTCGAGGAACTCGCCCGCACCCGCGCGCTGCTCGAAGAAATGCGCGCCATCGTCGACACGGCAACCGACGGCGTCATCCTGATCGACCGTCAGGCTGATATCCGCAGCATCAGCCATCCGGCCGAAGCACTGTTCGGCTTCGATTCCGCCAGCGTCGAAGGCACGCCGTTCACCTCGCTGTTTGCGATCGAAAGCCAGCGCGCGGTGAAGGATTATCTGCTCGGCCTCACCGACAATGGCGTGGCGAGCGTGCTGAACGACGGGCGCGAGGTAATTGGACGCGAGGCGCAAGGCCGCTTCATCCCACTTTTTATCACCATCGGACGACTGCCCGGCGACAGCGGCTTCTGCGCCGTGGTTCGCGAGATCACGCAATGGAAGCGCGCGGAAGAAGAACTCACCCATGCCCGCGCCGAGGCTGAGCGCGTGTCGTCGCAAAAGAGCGATTTCCTGGCCCGCGTCAGCCACGAGATCCGCACGCCGCTCAACGCGATCATCGGCTTTTCCGAGCTGATGATGGAAGAGCGCTTTGGCTCGATCGGCAATGAGCGCTATCGCGATTATCTCCGCGACATCAACCGCTCCGGCAATCATGTGCTCGACCTCGTCAACGATCTGCTGGATATTTCCAAGATCGAGGCCGGCGAGCAGGAACTGTCTTATGTCGCCGTGTCGCTGAACGACGCGCTGTCGGAAGCAGTGGCGATCATGCAGCCGCAGGCCAATCGCGAGCGCGTCATCATCCGCTCAAGCTTTGCCTCCCGCCTGCCGGACGTGGTGGCCGATCTGCGCAGCGTGCGGCAGATTGCGCTGAACCTGTTGTCGAACGCCGTGCGCTACACGCAGGCGGGCGGACAGGTTATCGTGTCGACGGTGTATGAAACCTCCGGCGAGGTGATCCTGCGCATCCGCGACACGGGTGTCGGCATGTCCAGCGCCGAGATCGACCAGGCGCTCAAGCCGTTCAAGCAGCTTAACGCCCTGAAGCGGGCTCGCGGCGACGGTACCGGGCTCGGCCTGCCGCTTACGAAGGCGATGGTGGAAGCCAACCGCGCACGCTTCGTCATCAATTCGCGGCCGGGCGACGGCACGCTGGTGGAAGTCACCTTCCCGTCCACACGCGTGCTTGCCGACTAGCACAAAAAGAAAAAGCGCCCGAAGGCGCTTGGAATTGGAAGAGGCTGTCACGAAGAGAGGCTTGAATGTCCGAAGGAATTTCGGGCAATGGATCGCTCCATCAAGTCACGCACACTATTTGCCAATACCTCTTAACAAGACCTTAACAGGTTGCATTTTTGTTTACCGATTGGAACCACCTGTTCAAAGTTGGTAAACAGCGCGATCAGAACTTGTTAACCCTCATCCCGCCAGTTCCGTCCGGTCCTTGAACAGGTCTAATGCTTCGGGATTGGCGAGCGCTTCCTTGTTGCGCACGGGGTCTCCATGCACAACCTGGCGCACCGCAAGCTCCACGATCTTGCCAGACTTGGTGCGCGGAATGTCGCTGACTTCCACAACCCTGGCGGGCACATGGCGCGGCGTGGCGCCCGTCCGGATTTTTGCCTTGATGCGCTGTTCAAGCTCGGCGTCCAGCGTCACGCCTTCCGCCAGGCGCACGAACAGGACGACGCGCACATCATTGTCCCAGTTCTGCCCGATGCAGAGCGCTTCCAGCACTTCCGGCATCTGCTCGACGACGTTGTAGATTTCCGCCGTACCGATGCGCACGCCGCCGGGGTTCAGCGTCGCGTCCGAACGCCCATGGATGATCAGCCCGCGATGCTCGGTGATTTCGGCGAAATCGCCGTGGCACCAGACATTGGGGAAGCGGTCGAAATAGGCGTCGTGATACTTTCGTCCGCCCGCATCGCCCCAGAACATCACGGGCATGGACGGGAACGGTTTGGTGCAAACGAGTTCGCCTTTTTGGCTCCGGATCGGCTGGCCCTCATCGTCCCAGACATCCACGGCCATGCCGAGCCCCGGCCCCTGGATTTCGCCCGACCAGACAGGCTCCGTCGGCACGCCGAGCACGAAGCAGGCGCAGAGATCCGTGCCGCCGGAAACCGATGCGAGATGCAGATCCTTCTTGATGCCGTCGTAAACGAAGTCGAACCCTTCCGGCGAGAGTGGCGAGCCGGTGGAGGACAGGGTGCGCAGCGCTGAGAGATCATGCGTTTCGATCGGCCGCAGACCGGCCTTGCGCACGGCATCGATGAACTTGGCAGAGGTACCGAAATACGTGGCCTTCTCGTTTTCGGCTAGGTCGAACATCGCCTTTTCATCGGGGTAGAAAGGCGAGCCATCATACAGGATCAGCGTCGCGCCTGTGGCCAGCCCCGTCACCAGCCAGTTCCACATCATCCAGCCGCAGGTCGTGAACTGGAAGAAGCGGTCGCCGGCCTGAACGCCGCCATGCAGCTGATGCTCTTTCAGATGCTGCAACAGGATGCCGCCGGCGCCATGCACGATGCATTTCGGAATGCCAGTCGTGCCGGATGAAAACAGGATGTAGAGCGGCTGCGCGAACGGAAGGCGCTCGAAACGGACCGGTTTAGCGGCGTATTCAACAAGGGCTGCTTCGAACGGCTCGGCATTCTCGATGGTCTCGGCCAGGTCACTTGCGCCGCCGAGATAATCGACGATCAGCACCTTGCGCACGGTCGGCAGTTGCGCCGCGATCGCCGTGACCTTTTCGCCGACGTCGTTCCTTTTGCCGTTGTACCAGTAGCCATCCGGCGCCACGAAGATGACGGGTTCGATCTGTCCGAAGCGGTCGAGCACGCCCTGCACGCCGAAGTCAGGCGAGCAGGAGGAGAAGATCGCGCCGATCGAGCTTGCCGCCAGCATCACGGCGATAGTTTCCGGCATGTTCGGCATCATGGCCGCAACGCGGTCACCGGTCTTAACGCCTTGCGCTTCCATCAGCTGCTGCAGCGGCGACACCAGCGCATGCAGCTCGTCCCAGCTCAAACGGCGTTCGACCTTGTTTTCACCATGGAAACAGATCGCCTCCCCTTCGCCCGAGTGACGCAGAAGGTTTTCCGCATAGTTCAGCCTGGCATCGGGAAAGAAGCGCGCGCCCGGCATCTTGTCGCCGTCCACCAGCACCCGCTCGCCTGGCTCGCCGACCACGCCGGTGAAATCCCAAAGCAGCCGCCAGAAACCTTCCGGCTCGTCGATCGACCAGCGGTGCAGGGTCTCGAAGTCAGGCATGTCTCGATTGGTTCGGGCAGCCGCTTCGGCCATGAAGCGGGTCATGGGATGATGCTCGACACGCTCGCGCGACGGCGTCCACAGCGGCTGCGATCCTGCCATTCGTCTTCCTCCCTGAATGAGCAGCGTTGTTATGCAACGCCGCTTCCATGGCGGCAAGAAGCGTGATGTAGGCCACAAGCCCCTTCTTTCTGGCAGCTTCATGAACAAGACTTCACGCAGCGCCTGCTTGAAAAGCCCGTAATCTCCTTTACACCGCACCTGAGATCATAAGCATGCCTACAGTCTCGGCATGTCACTTCCCCAAGAGGCAGGATGCCCAAACCTTCGCTCCGCAAAACGCTTTGGACGGTGCTTGTCGCCGCCGTGATTGCGGGCGCGGTTGTGCTGGCCATGCCGTTTGCTGCGTCCAATCATCTTGTGCGCGATCGGATCGCGCAGGAACTCGGCGCCTGGAGCGGCATGCGGGTCGAAGTCGGCTCCCGCCCGGAGATCGAGGTGTGGCCGAGCCTGCGCGCCGTTCTGCATGATGTCCGCTTCATCGACTGGGATGCCGATGGCCAGCCGGTGCTGCAGGCCGAGCGTATCGAAATGGAGATGTCGGCATGGGATGCACTGCGCGGCGACATCACCTTCGATCAGTTGCGGCTGGTGCGCCCCGTTCTGCGCGTGGCGCCAGTTGCACCCGCCATCTACCTGCCGGCTGCGCCGCGCGGCGGCCGCATCGTCAGGGCGATCGA
>DCDI01000159.1 GCA_002316345.1 Phyllobacteriaceae bacterium UBA1059
CGCCTTCGCGTGCGCCACCGGTGCGGCGCGCTTTCTGGATGGCCCATTCGATGGACGCTTCAACCGGCGACGTCGATGGGTCGATGTCGCTGCCGTAAAGGCAAAGTCCTGCTTCGAGGCGGAGCGAGTCACGCGCGCCAAGGCCGATCGCCTCGCACTCGGGATGGTCGAGCAGGGCCTGCGCCACTTCCTCGGCTTTCCCTGCGGGAACCGAAATCTCGAAGCCGTCCTCTCCCGAATAGCCAGAGCGCGAAACCACACAGGGCGCGCCGCAAAGGTCAGCGTCGCGCACATCCATGAAGGTCATTGCCGCAGCACCGTCCCACAGCGTTGCCAGAACGGCTGCCGCGCGGGGGCCCTGAAGCGCAATTAGCGCCCGATCGTCCAGCAGGGTGACGTCGCAATCCGTGAGCTGCGCCTGCATGTGAGCGAGGTCGGCTTCCTTGCAGGCGGCGTTGACGACAACAAGGAGGTGATCGCCGCGATTGGTGATCATCAGATCATCGAGAATGCCGCCTTCGTCATTGGTGAAGAAGCCATAACGCTGGCGTCCAGCCTTCAAGCCGAGAATATCGACCGGCACGAGCGCTTCCAGCGCCAGCGCGGCGTCGGCATAAACACCCGATTTTGCCTTCACGATGACCTGGCCCATATGCGAGACGTCGAACAGTCCCGCCGCAGCACGGGTATGCAGATGCTCTTTCAGAACGCCGAGAGTATATTGCACCGGCATCTCGGAACCGGCGAACGGCACCAGCTTGCCGTTCAACCGGACATGAAGAGGGTAAAGCGGCGTTCGTCGCAGTGCGGATTGATGGTTCATTCAGTGGCTCCCGAAACCGTCCGTCGGAGACGGCAATGATCGCGCGTTGTCGCGCTTGGAAGCCCCATCTGTCCTTTTTGCCTGAGAGTGTTATCCCGTCGGCGAATCAGGCCTGGTCGGCCCGATTTCTTTCCAGATTCTAGAAGGTGAGAGGTCCTCTTTGCCTGAGAGTTTCCGGGGCGGTTGCTCCTTCGGCGCCGGCCTTTAGCCGATCTCTTCCACTCACTTTAGAAGGCGCTTCTCCGACGCCTATCTTCCCCTTTGTTCAACGAACTGAGCGTCCGAAGCCTGATTTTTCCGGCCTTCTAGTTCACGCCGCTCCACGTAGCAAGCAGGAAGACGACCGCGATCGGCGATATGGACAGCCTGTGCACGGGCTTTGCGCGGCCGCTTTTCAATCCGCTGTCTTGTCTCGTGAAGATCATTGGCTTCCCCGGAGAGAAACAGAGTATCAAACTCCGCGCTTGTTGCCCCAGATCAGCACATGCAACTGCGGCAGGATGTGCGGAACGAGCCATCCTTTCCCCACCGTCTCCTCGACCAGCCATAAGAGGCGGTCGCTGAGGCTTTGGGTGGAAACAGGCTGAAGCGGGTCAGTATTCGGATTGCCGGGCTGAAGATAAAGCGCAAGCGCGGGATAACGCGCCGCAGCTTCACGCGCCCAAAGAAGGTCGCGGTCGTCGAAGATCACGATCTTCATCACGATGTCTGCGCCTTTCGCAGCAGTCAAACACTCCTCAAAAGCCGACCAGTTCGTGCCTTGACCACTCGACGGCGGCTTGGGCGAGAGCACCAGCATGGCCAGCTCGGAGAACCAGTGGCGCGCGATCGAGCCTTGCGTTTCGCAGGCAAAGCGATAGCCGCTCGCCTTGCCTAATTCTATCACCGGCGCAAAGTCTTGAATGGCGGGGTTGCCACCGGAGATCGACACGGTAATCGGCTGCCCGCCAGACAAGCGGACAACGGCGGCCATGATCGCGTCCGGCTCCATCGCAAGCCAGTCATGACGATGTTGGCTTTCCACTGCATGCAGGCTGTCACACCACGAGCAGCGGTAGTCACAACCGCCAGCGCGAATGAACGCCGTAGGCTGACCGATCAGCGCGCCTTCGCCCTGGATGGTAGGACCGAAGATCTCGGCGATGCGCAAGGTCATGACGACTGGATGGGCCGGTACTCGGCCCAAGTCTTCGGTGTTTCCGAGACTTTCACAGCGCTGACTTCGAGCCAGCGAGCGCTACACCAATCGAAGAAGTGTCGCGCCATGTTTTCGGCAGTGGATGGGCCGTCCAGAACGTCGTTGAGATGGCGATGATCGAAGGTGCCATCGATATAGGTCTTGAGGGGCGCCAGCTCGTGGTAATCGCGAACGAATCCATCTTCATTGAGAGTGGGCGCGGCAAGTTCGACCACGACGATGTAGTTGTGGCCATGCAGCCGGGCGCATTGATGATCCGCGGGCAAATGAGAGAGCTGGTGTGAGGCCGAGAAGTGAAATTCCTTGGTGATCCGGAACATCAGGCGGGCTTTCTGCTTTCGATCGCCTCGCACCAGAAATCGGCGTCGGCATAAGTGGTGGGGTCGGTCACACCAGCGAGATGGAAGGCTTCGCGGCGCTCGACGCAGGTGCCGCATCGACCGCAATGAATGTCGCCGCCTTTGTAGCAGGACCATGTTTGCGCAAACGGCGTGACGTAAAGCGCGCCTTTCGTAACGATGTCGGCCTTGGTCGCTCTTACAAACGGCGTGTGCAGCTTAACCTGCGCATAGCCATCTAATGCAGCCGCCTGCATTCGGTCGAAGGCTTCGGTGAAGCTCGGCCGGCAGTCCGGATAAATGAAGTGGTCGCCGCCATGCACTGCGGTCGCCACAGCGTCCTCGCCCTTTGCGGCAGCGAGGCCGAAAGCGATCGTCAGCATAATTGCGTTTCGATTAGGCACAACCGTGATGCGCATCGTTTCTTCGGCATAATGGCCGTCGGGCACATCGAGGTCGTCCGTCAGTGCCGAGCCCGTAAGTGCGGCGCCGATCGGGCGTAGATCGAAAAGGTGATGCGGTACGCCCAGCTGCTCTGCAGCGCGGGCGGCGAACTCAACTTCCTTGCGGTGTTTCTGCCCATAATCGAACGAAACGAGACGGGTGAGTTCATGCTCGGCCGCAACGATGTAGGCGAGCGAAACGGAATCCAGTCCGCCGGAGCAGACCACTGTGGTTTTCATCTATGAGACCCTTGTTTTGATAACCGGGTAGGCTGCGACCGGTGCAGGCTCCATAACGGCGGACAGGGGTAAGCGCAAGTTCAAGCGTGAAATTGCCTTGAAGCGTAGCGGCGCGTCCAGGTACTCCTGGAGCCGATCAGGCACTTCCTTGATGACCCGAAGGTAGTGGAAACTGCGATCAACAAGCCGGGCCACGTCTACGTGGAACGGTTGGAGAAGATCACATGCAGCATCACATGATCGATGCGCTGACGGCCGATGAGATTCAGAACATCGGGGCACGGGTCGCGGCTGCGACAAGCCAATTTATCAGCCGGTCAGAACCTATCCTAAGCGCCGCACTCCCTACCGGCGAACGCATTCCAATCGTCCTCCCGCCTGCTGCACCGGGGTTGGGGGAACGATCTCGATCCGAAAGCAGGTCGTGAATAACTTCACGCTCGAGGAGTATCGAGACAACGGCTCGCTTGAAAAGGTCTCCGTTGCCGTGGGCGGACTGAGCGACGTCGACCACGAGCTGATCGCCTACCTTCGCGGCGGCCGGATTTACGACATCATCCGCACCGCGATAACCAAGCGCGTGTCGGTCCTTATCATCGGCGGCACGTCGTCCGGCAAAACCACCTTCCTCAATGCGTGCCTCAAGAGCATCGATCCGCACGAGCGGATTGTGACCCTTGAGGACACACGCGAACTCTTCCCGACGCAGCGCAACACCGTCCATCTGATTGCCTCGAAAGGTGATCAGGGAACAGCAAACGTCACGATCCAGAAGCTGCTTGAATCCTCGCTTCGCATGCGTCCTGATCGGCTGTTTGTCGGCGAGATCCGCGGCAACGAGGCGTTCTCATTCTTGCGTGCGATCAACACCGGTCATCCCGGCTTGATGTCGACCGTCCATGCCGATACGCTTTTGGGAGCTTACGAACAGCTCGCCATGATGATGCAACAATCGGGCATGTCCGCCGGCTTCTCCAAGTAGGATCTGATGTCGTACATTCAGATGGTCATCCCGATCGTCATCCAACTCCGGCGCGAGGGCGGAAAGCGGGGCGTCTCCGAGATTTTCTTTGCGCGTAACGAGCAGCCATGACCAAGGGGCTCGCCGCGTTTTATCTCGTCTTCTGCCTTGCCATAGCCTTCGCCGTCTGGATGCTCGGTTATGGCATCGGCCTGCAGCTCTTCTTTGGCAACGGCCGGATCCTTGAAGCGACAATCACAAACAACCCGTTTGCGCCGATGCAGCAATTCTGGGCCTATAGCTCCAGCCCGGCACTGCATAAAGTCGCCTTGGGCTCGCTTGTGCCGGCGTTCCTGATCGCCGGCCTGGTTGCATATATCGGCATGAAGCCCGCAAGCAATCCGCTTGGGGATGCGTCCTTCCAGGACCTCGCGGCGCTGCGTCGCGGCAAATGGTTTCGCAAGGAGGGCCATCTTTTCGGCCGTGTCGGCCGGAATGTCTTGCGGACGCATGACGATCGGCATCATCTGGTTATCGGGCCGACGCGATCGGGCAAGGGTGCCGGCTATGTCATCCCTAACGCCATCTCCCATCAAGGCTCGGTGATCGTCACTGACCTTAAGGGCGAGGTCTACCGAGCCACCGCCGGCTACCGGAAACGTCAGGGCAATCAGGTCTTCCTCTTCGCGCCCGGTTCCGAAAAGAACAACCGCTATAACCCGCTGGATTTCGTGCGTCCTGAGCGCGGCAACCGCACAACCGATATCCAGAACATTGCGAGCATCCTTGTTCCTGAGAATACGGAATCCGAAAACTCGGTTTGGCAGGCAACGGCGCAGCAGGTTCTCGCCGGCGCGATCAGCTATGTGCTGGAAAGTCCCTTCTACAAAGACCGGCGCAATCTGGGCGAGATCAATTCCTTCTTCAACAGCGGGACCGACCTCCAGGCCTTGATGAAATACATCAAGGAAAAAGAACCCTATCTGTCCAAGTTCACGCTCGAAAGCTTCAACGCATACCTCGCTCTTTCGGACAGGGCCGCGGCCTCGGCGCTTCTGGATATCCAGAAGGCGATGAGGCCGTTCAAGAACGAGCGCGTGGTTGCAGCCACGAACGTGACCGACATGGATCTACGAGCCATGAAGCGGCGGCCGATCTCGATCTACCTGGCCCCGAACATCACTGACATTACGCTTCTGCGACCGCTTCTGACGCTGTTCGTGCAACAGGTCATGGACATTCTGACGCTTGAACACGATCCCAATTCCGTACCCGTCTACTTCCTGCTCGATGAGTTCCGCCAGCTGAAGCGCATGGACGAGATCATGACCAAGCTGCCGTTTGTGGCGGGGTACAAGATCAAGTTTGCCTTCGTTATCCAGGATCTAAATAGCTTAGACGAAATTTATGGTGAGAGTTCCCGTTAAGTCCTGCTGGCTAATTGTGGTTATCAGCTCGTGCTAGGCGCAAACGATCAACCGGCTGCTGAATATATATCGCGCGCACTCGGAAAACGAACAATTCGCTATCGGTCCGAGTCCCGCTCGATTGAACTTCTCGGTCTGCACCGTCGGACGAAGGTTGAACAGATTCGGGAACGTGATCTGATGTTGCCGCAGGATGTGCGGCAGATGCCTGAAAGCAAGATGATCTTGCTCGTGGAAGGGCAACGGCCAATTTTCGGAGATAGACTCCGCTTCTTTGACACTGAACCCTTTAAGTCGGCAGAAATCTACTCGAGGAAGTATCCTACAAACACCCCTAACATCGACTATGGGCAGCCTCTTCCTGTGCCAGCGACAACTCGTTCCTACGAGGAGTGTGGAGAGTTTCACGCTGGGAAATAACGCCGATGATGCGCACTCGAAGCAACTGCGCCATGCGCATTCACGAGGATACTGAAGCCCTTGCTCTGTTGAGGCTCAGCTCCTTCTCTGTGGCAACGTTCCGCGCTCTTGAGCGACCCGTATCGCAATCACGTCAGCAACAACAACAGTTTCGCAAGTGATCAAAGCCGACCCTGTATGGTCTCGAACGCACTTGGCGATCAAAGAGCGAGGTAGGGAAGCGCCATTACGGGTAACTCCGAGCCCGAGTTTGCCTGATAGAGTGCCTATCATCAGCTTGGCTCAGGCCACATTGAGCCGCTACGCCGGACTAAGCACTGCTGGTGCGGCGGAGGCGCTGGATCGCTCTCAGACTTCCCGCGCACCATCATAACCGGCCGCCGTTGCCGCCTTTATGAACTTACGGTCGAAACTGACCATGCCTTCGTCTCGANNGAAACTGACCATGCCTTCGCAATGTGCAGCCCTTGCCAGATGCAGCGCATCGGCAAAGTCCATGCCGTTCTCCGCCAGTTCAAGCGCGGTCGAAACCATGGCACTATCCTCTACAGTAACCGTCGGGAGGCCTGCGAAAGCGCGTAACGCCGCCGCGATGTCCACCGAACGATAGTCGTAAGCGCTACGCAGCACCCACTCTGTTTCAAGGAGCACCGTGACGCTAACAAATACGGGCTGCCCGTCGATTAGGGCTCGCGCCTTCTGAGACTGTTTGGGATGGTCGTTGGTCAAGTATCGGACGACGACGTTTGTATCAATCGCGAGCATGCCGACGCCTTGCTTCAGCAAGCACGCCTGCGTCCATCTCCGCGATCGACTTTGGCTTTCCCGTCCGAGGTAACATGCCGAAGACTTCTTCCGGCCGTGTCTCCACAAATGCTGGCGCTGGCCTTAGCAGCACACCATCAGCGGTTTCCTCAACCGTCAGGCGCATCCCGACGCTCCATTCGCGTCGCTGTCGGATCGCGCTTGGCAATATGACTTGCCCCTTTGTGGAAAGGGTGGTGGTGAGCTTCTCCACAGCGACCATGAGCTTATCCCAAATGTAAGACGCGTGTAAGATACCTCTTCGCATGTCCGTATTCAAGGCTGCCTTCATCCGCGACTGCCGCTTGCTCAATGCTGGAAACGAACCTCCGAAATGATCCTCGCTAGATTCTTGAGTCGGATCCAAGCAAGCTGCAGACGACGCTCACTTGAAGCTGGCCCACTAGGCTGCTTGTTCTACTCACCCAGAACTGCTTTCGACAAATTGCAAACCTTTCTCACTGGGAGGTCATTTTCTGAAAGCGGCCGCCAGCTCTTAGTTGCCCATCAGGCGAGCAAACAGAGGCCAGCCATGTGGCCAGCCTCATAGCATTCGGTTGGACTACGGCTTCGGCTCTAGTGCCGGACCACCACTTCCCGGAGCGGTCTCGCCGCCAGGAAGCGGATCTGATGCAGTGCTCCGATCGCCGGGCATCAGGCCTGGTTCTGACAGGGCTGCAAACTTGTCCATCAACTGGTTGGCAGCATCGGCGCAGGGCTTGATCGGCTCGAGTTCTGAGCAGCGCACCGCCACTTCGAGAGGCCCGCGCTTGAAGCGGAACTCAGCAGCCTTTGATGGTGGCGGAGGCGGTGGGCCGTCGTGGCCCTTAGGCCCGCCGCGTGCCT
>DCDI01000059.1 GCA_002316345.1 Phyllobacteriaceae bacterium UBA1059
TGCTGAGCCCGGCCGGTTTGCCGAACGGTTATTTCGTGGAACTCGGCTACAGCGCCACGCAGGGCAGCGCTGCTGGTCCGCTTCCGGGCGCCGACACGGTCTGGCAGGTCGAGGGCGCCAATGCGACGCTGACCCCGTCCACGCCCGTCACGCTCGTCTACGACAACGGGCAGGGCCTGGTTTTCCGCCGCGTGATTTCGGTTGATGCCAGCTACATGTTCACCGTCAGCGATACGGTTGCCAACAATGGCGGCGCGCCGGTGAGCTTGGCGTCCTATGGCCGCGTTACCCGCTTCGACAAGCCGCTGGTTGCCAGCACCTATGTGCTGCATGAAGGCCTGATCGGCGTGACCGGCGAAGAAGGGTTGCAGGAGCACAAATACAAGGCTCTGGAAGACGACAAGCAGTTCGTGCCTGGCAAGTCCAACGATGGCTGGCTCGGCATCACAGACAAGTACTGGGCAACTGCCCTGGTGCCGTCGGCCAAACAGCCCTTCCAGCCGCGTTATGCCTATTTCGACAGCGGCCGTCCAAGCTACCAGTCTGACTTCCTGAGTGACGCCGTCACGATCGCGCCGGGCCAGTCCGACACGCAGGAAACGCTGGTGTTTGCCGGCGCCAAGCAGGTCGAGACCATCAACGCCTATCAGACCGATCGCGAAATCCGACGCTTCGATCTCCTGATCGACTGGGGCTGGTTCCACTTCATCACCAAGCCGATGTTCTGGCTCATCGACCACCTGTTCAAGCTGCTCGGCAATTTCGGTCTCGCCATTCTGGCGACCACCGTGATCGTCAAGGCCATCTTCTTCCCGCTCGCCAACAAGAGCTACAAGTCGATGGCGAACATGAAGAAGGTGCAGCCCAAGCTGCTTGAGATCCGCGAAAAGTATGCGGACGACAAGATGAAGCAGCAGCAGGCCATGATGCAGCTTTACAAGACGGAAAAGATCAACCCGCTGGCAGGCTGCTGGCCGGTGCTGATCCAGATCCCGGTCTTCTTCGCGCTCTACAAGGTGCTCTACATCACCATCGAAATGCGGCATGCGCCGTTCTTCGGCTGGATCCAGGATCTGGCGGCACCCGATCCGACTTCGGTGTTCAACCTGTTCGGCCTTCTGCCGTTCGCCGTGCCTGCCTTCCTGATGATCGGCGTCTGGCCGTTGATCATGGGCATCACGATGTTCCTGCAGATGCGAATGAACCCGACCCCGCCGGATCCGACGCAGGCGATGATCTTCAACTACATGCCGATCATCTTCACCTTCATGATGGCCGGCTTCCCCGCTGGTCTCGTGATCTACTGGGCTTGGAACAATACGCTTTCGGTGACCCAGCAGGCCATCATCATGAAGCGCCAGGGCGCCAAGATCGAGCTGTGGGACAATCTCGTCGGCTTGTTCAAGCGAAAGCCGAAACCGGCGGAATAAACATGCAAAAGGCCGGTTCCGACCGGCCTTTTTTGTTTCTACAGTGCCTCATGAACGTGCAGCCAAGGCTTCAAACCATGACCGAAACCGTCGCCACCCTCGAGCCCGGCCTGTTCAAGCGGCCCTGGGTGTTCATTCGCGGCGTGCCGGACATGAAGTTCCTGCCGCCGGAAGGGCCGCCGGAAGTGGCCTTTGCCGGCCGTTCCAATGTCGGCAAGTCCTCCTTGATCAACGCGCTGCTCGAGCAGAAGGGTTTGGCGCGCACGTCGAACACGCCCGGCCGCACGCAGGAACTCAACTATTTCGTGCCGGAGGGTTTTTCGGGCGAAGGTGGAGACCTGCCTCCGATCGCGCTGGTGGATATGCCGGGCTATGGCTTTGCGCAGGCACCGAAGGAGCAGGTCGATCGCTGGACCAAGCTCGTCTTCGACTACCTCAAGGGCCGCGTCACACTGAAGCGCGTTTACCTGCTTATCGATGGCCGACACGGTATCATGAAGCGCGACGAGGAAGTCATGGCGCTGTTGGACAAGGCCGCCGTGTCCTATCAGGTCGTGCTGACCAAGGCCGACAAGCTGAAGACGCCCGGCGTCGGGCGGCTGCTCGGCGAAACGGTCGAGAGGATCAAGAAGCGCCCAGCAGCGTTTCCCGAAGTGCTCGCGACCTCATCGGAAAAGGGCGAAGGGATCGACGACGTCCGCACTGCGATCCTGACGGCAGCGCGCAGCTAAGCCTGGCGTCAGCCTTCAGGCCGCCATCGGCTTGAAGGTCATCGCCACGCCATTAATGCAATGGCGCTTGCCGGTGGGCTTCGGCCCATCGTCGAAGATATGGCCGAGATGCCCGCCGCACCGGGAGCAATGGCATTCCGTGCGCAGCATCAGGAAGGAGCGATCCTCGCTGGTGCCCACCGCATTCGGCACCGCTTCCCAGAAGCTCGGCCAGCCCGTGCCGGAGTCGAACTTCTTGTCCGAGGCATAAACAGCCTGATCACAGCCGGCGCAAAAGAACATGCCCTTGCGGTGCTCTTCGTTAAGCGGGCTGGAGAAGGCGCGCTCGGTGTCTTCCTTGCGAAGAACGGCAAACTGCTGCTTCGTCAGCTGAGAGCGCCATTCATCCTCGGTCTTGCTCACTGGAAAGCCGTTACGAGGCTCTTCGGCTTTTGCCGCACCGACAAAGCGTGAAAACAAGAATGACCCGGTTGCGGCCAGAAGGGCAAAAGCTGCCGTTCCCGTCAGGAAATCGCGTCGTGGCATGAAGACCTCCGAAGGAAGCATCGCTGGAATGGAAGGGGGCGCAGCCTACGCCTTTCCCTTATGTGGGAACGACGCCGTGAAACACAAAGGCCCTGCGAGGCCAGAAATGGCCTGCAGGGCAAGTGGCGCGCGGCGAGCTTACGGAAGAACCGCGCGCGTGAGAGAGCTCGAAAGCTTACATCTTCGGCAGCAGAACGTGGTCGATCACGTGGATCACGCCGTTGGACTGCTTGACGTCGGCGATGGTGACCACGGCAACGCGGCCGTTCTCATCAGTCAGCGTGATCTTCTTGCCGTCCATCTTGGCCTTCAACACGCAGCCGCCAACCGTCTTGACGTCATGCGAGCCACCATCATCCGCGATCATCTTGCCGATCGCCGACGACATCGCGTCAGCGGCAACGACGTGACAGGTCAGGACCTTGGTCAGTTTGTCCTTGTTTTCGGGCTTGAGCAGCGTGTCGACCGTGCCGGCCGGCAGCATTTCGAAAGCCGCGTTGGTTGGTGCGAAAACCGTGAACGGGCCCTTGCCGGAAAGCGTATCGACGAGACCGGCCGCCTTCACGGCAGCAACGAGCGTGGTGTGGTCCTTGGAATTGACCGCATTCTCGACGATGTTCTTTTCAGCATACATAGGAGCGCCGCCGACGCGAGGATTGTCTTGCGCGAACGCAGCGCCGCTCAATAGAACCGCAGCAGTCATCAAAGAAGCAGTGATCTTGCGCATCTTTTAGTCTCCTCTCGCTTTCCCTTTATTGGGTAAGGTACAGGGAAATACGAGATCGTTTCTGCGAGAGTTTCACTGACACGAATTTATTTCTAGATTTGCGTCAAACCACCAGCGGCAACAACCGGTCCGGTCGGCTGGCCGGTCGGCGAACCACCGGATGGCTCGAGGCTGATCGCGAACACGTCGCCCGTTTCCATCGCGTCGGCAATCGGGGTCGGCAGGGTGATGCGTGCATTCTGCCCACCGGGCACGATGCCCACGGACTTCGGCGCATTCGTCCCCTTGATGACCCAGAGCTGGAAGTCTTGCCCGGTAGCAGGTGCGCCGGATAGATGCGACAGGCCGACCTGGCCCGTTCGACCATCGAACATCACGAGATACTGCACATCGCTGCCATCGGCTGCCAGCGAAGCCACAAGCTGCTCACGGTTTTCCGGCGCGGGCGGATTGAGGAACGGCAGTGCGGCGAAGGCGGCAAGAGCCGCCAGCGAACCGATTGCCAGTGTGCGCCAGACAGCTAAGCTATTCCAGAAGCCGGAACGCTCACCGGGCGCCGCCTGCGCGCCCGAGGAAAACAGCAACCGGTCGATCCGCGCCTTTACACCGGCCGGGGGTGTGACTTCCGCGAACTCGGCGGCCATCGGCCAGAAACGGGTTTCCCACCAGTCGACCAGCCGGGCAAAATCACGGCTTTCTTCCACGCGGCGCCCAACGGCGGCGCGTTCTTCAGCCGTCTGAAGCCCAAGAACATATTCGGCGGCGAGCACGTCGTCGCCCTCCGGTTCCCGCTCCATCTCGCCTGCGCCGTTCATCGTTCCAGACACTCTCTCAACTTCATCAGGCTGCGCCGCAGCCAGGTTCGCATCGTATTCAGCGGCACATTATGGCGCGCTGCCAGATCGAGATAGCTGTCACCATCGAGATAAGCCCCTCGAACGGCCGCCGAACGATCTGCTTCCAGTTCATCGAGACAGACATAGATCTGCTCGCGTTGGCCACCGGCCACGACAATTGCTTCCGGCGTCGGGCTGGGATCAGCAACGTCGAGCGCCGCGTCGATGTCGGTCGTTTTCTGCTTGCGGCCCCTGACCCGGTCCACCGCATGATTGCGTGCCACCGCAACCAGCCACGAAATCGGGCTGAGGTCGGAAACAGCAAAGCGATCCGCCTTGGTCCAGATCTTCACGAAAACTTCCTGAAGCGCTTCTTCCGCTTCTGCACGATCACCTAAGACACGCAAACAAACGCCGAAAAGTTTCGCGGATGTATTGCGATAAAGAAGATCGAACGCCTCCCGATCTTTCATCGAGGTCCGTACAATGAGCTTGGTGATGTCTTGCGGCGTCATCCGCCAAGGTCCTGAAGGCGCATCCCGCTTTTATAGAGCTACCAAGCTGTTTGGCAACGCCGCCGGGCTAAGGAACACCGTAACAATGACCTTACGGTTTGATCGCCTGCGGTTTCACGGCTAGAAGCCGCGCCAACCGGACGCGAAACAGAGCATCACGATGGATAATAATCCCGAAGAACAGGCCCGTCTTCTTTCCGCCGCCCTGCCCTACATGCAGCGCTACGAGAACAAGACCGTCGTGGTGAAATATGGCGGCCACGCCATGGGCAATGCGGCGCTGGGCCAGGCTTTCGCGCGCGACATCGCGCTGCTCAAGCAATCCGGCGTCAACCCGATCGTGGTGCATGGCGGCGGCCCGCAGATCGGCTCCATGCTGACGCGGCTCGGCATCAAGTCGGAGTTTCGCGGCGGTTTGCGCGTGACCGACAGGGAAACGGTCGAAGTGGTCGAGATGGTTCTGGCCGGCTCGATCAACAAGGAAATCGTCGCCCTCATCAACAAGGAAGGCGAGTGGGCGATCGGCCTGTCCGGCAAGGACGGCAACATGGTGTTCGCCGAAAAGGCCGCCAAGACCCACCGCAACCCGGAAACCGGCGAGACCGAACTGCTCGACCTCGGTTTCGTTGGCGAACCGGTCGAAGTCGACCGCACCCTGCTCGATCTGCTTGCGCGCTCCGAGATGATCCCGGTGATCGCGCCGGTGGCGCCGGGGCGCGACGGCAACACCTACAACATCAACGCCGACACCTTCGCTGGCGCCATCGCCGGCGCCTTGCAGGCCAAGCGCCTCTTGTTCCTGACCGACGTGCCGGGTGTGCTCGACGCCGACAAGAACCTCATCCCGGAACTGACGGTCGCGGAAGCACTGCGCCTGATCGAAGATGGCACCATTTCCGGCGGCATGATCCCGAAAGTCGAAACCTGCATCGACGCCATCAAGCGCGGCGTCCAGGGCGTCGTCATCCTCAACGGCAAGACCGCCCATTCGGTGCTGCTGGAGCTGTTCACGGAACACGGTGCCGGCACGCTGATCGTGCCGTGAGGCCGATCAGCCCATCAACACCAGCACCAGGATTCCCGCCACGATCAGCAGGCAGCCGGCGACTTCGAGGCGGTTGACCTTTTCGCGGAAGAAGAACACGGCGGACGCAAAGGTGAAGATCATCTCCACCTGCGCCAAAGCCTTGACCACGGCCGCCTGCTGCAGAGTCATGGCCGCGAACCAGCCGAAGGAAGCTGTCGCTCCGGTCGCGCCAACGAACAGGCCAGGCTTCCAGCCCTTGCGCATGCGGTGGAAATCGCTGCGGTCCACGAAGATCATCCAGGTCGCCATGAGAACCGTCTGCATGGTCAGGGTGAAGGCCAGGGTGACGGCGGCCTGCATGATGAAGTTCGGTCCGCCCAGCGCCAGCGACGCCGCACGGTAGCCGACCGCCGAAACACCGAAGGCCGTGCCTGAGGCCAGGCCGATCAGGGCGATCGGCTTGAACACCGAGGTCAGCAGCGAGCGCGGATTGACCGGCGTATGCGCGACGGAAATCAGCATCACGCCCACCACGCAAATCGCGATTGCCGCAAGAACGCCGGCGCTGATCGTTTCCGAAAGGAACAGCAGACCGAACAAGGCGGCCTGTGCCGGCTCGGTGCGGGAATAGGCTGTTCCCACCGCGAAATTGCGGAAGGAGAAGAGGTGGATCAGCAGGAACTGCGCGAGGATCTGGCTCAAGCCGGCAAGAACAGACCACAGGACGAAGCTGCGGTTGAGATAGGGGAAACTAATATCCATGCCCCAATGCAGGACGGACACGAACACCAGCGCGAAAGGCAGGCCGAAGGCGAAGCGCACGAAGGTTGCGCCCAGCGTCCCCATAGTGGCCTTGAGATGCTTTTGGCCGACCGAGCGCAGATTTTGCAGAAAGGCCGAGACGAGCGTGATGGGGATCCAGAGTTCCATGCGCGATCGTTAAGCCCCTGCTGGCACGATCGGCAAGGCGCTTCGGAAAACAAGATCTTGGGCCAGCGAAGATGCGGCTTTCAGGCAGCGTTGTGTTCGGCTAGACCTGTTTTATGTCCACACAGCCCGACGCCGCCCGCTTCGCCCATATCCGTGACTGGGTGTTCGATCTCGACAACACGCTTTATCCGCATCACTCGAACCTGTTTGCGCAGGTCGATGTGAACATGACGGCCTATGTGCAGGCGCTGCTCAACCTGCCGCATGACGAAGCGCGCAAGCTGCAGAAGGATCTGTACCGCGACTACGGCACGACTCTGGCCGGGCTGATGGCGCGCTACCAAATCGATCCCGACGACTTCCTCACCAAGGCGCATGATATCGATTATTCCGGCCTGGTGCCCGACCCGGATCTCGGGGCCGCGATCAAGGCGCTGCCCGGCCGCAAATTCATTTTCACCAATGGCGATCGCGGCCATGCCGAGCGCACCGCGACCCAGCTTGGCATTCTCGAACATTTCGAGGATATTTTCGACATCGTGGCAGCCGAACTGACGCCAAAGCCCGATCGCAAGCCCTACGACGCCTTCGTGGCGCTGCATAGAATCGTCGGCGATAATGCCGCGATGTTCGAGGATATCGCGCGCAACCTCACCGTGCCGAAGGCGCTGGGCATGACCACGGTGCTGATCGTGCCGAACAATTTCGAGCCGACCTTCTCGGAAGTCTGGGAGCGCGATCCCGATCATTCCGACGCCGTCGACTTCGTGACCGACGATCTCGGCGCCTTCCTGCGGAACCTGGCGCCGGCGTTCAGCTAAAGCAATTCCAGCAAAAGTGTGTAGCGGTTTTGCGTCCGGAATAGCGAAAAACCAAATAGCTAGAGCATCGCTCTAGCGCCGCTTCAGCTGCGTCGAAGCCCGCTTCACGGCCCGGGCCAATGCTTCGCGCGTTTGCGGATGCATGTCACGGCTGCGGGGCGCGCCAGGTGCGGCGTTGACGTTGTTGTTCGAGGACGACGTGTCAGCCTGCTGCTGACGGACAATCAACCCGCTGTTCGGGTTCGTTCTCTGTGACATAAAACAGCTCCTTCCCACGCATCAATGCGCAGGACAAAAGCCTCGTTCCGGTGAACAAAACCTTGCCGGCGGGCAAAGAAACGCCTCGCCGGCTCATTAAACGCTACTCCGCCGCCTGGTTTTCCTCGTTCAGCTTGTAGAAATCGCTGATCACGGCCCAGGCTTCGGGCGCGGTATCGACGAAGGTCAGCAGGTCGCCATCGTTGGGCGAGATCGTGCCCTGTTCGGCGAGATAGTCGATGTTGACGGCGTTCTTCCAGAACTCCTTGCCGAACAGGATTACCGGAACGCGCTCCATGCGGCCGGTCTGGATCAGGGTAAGCGTTTCGAACAGTTCGTCCATCGTGCCGAAGCCGCCGGGGAACACGGCGACCGCCTTGGCACGCATGATGAAATGCATCTTGCGCACCGCGAAATAATGGAAGTTGAAGCAAAGCTCGGGCGTGACATAGAGGTTCGGCGCCTGCTCATGCGGCAACACGATGTTGAGCCCGATCGAGGGGGCGCCGACATCGGCCGCGCCGCGGTTGCCCGCTTCCATCACGCCCGGACCACCGCCGGTCACCACGACATATTCGGTGTGGTTGTAGCTGGCCGAATGCTGCGAGCACAGCCGCGCGAACTCGCGCGCTTCCTCGTAGTATTTGGCGTTTTCGAGCAGGTTCTTCTTTTGCGTCTCGTTCTTGGCCGCCCAGGCGTCACCGCCGGGTTCCGGGATTCGCGCGCCGCCGAACAGGATTACGGTGGAGACGATGCCGCGTTCGGCCAGGATCATTTCCGGCTTCAGCAGTTCCAGTTGCAGGCGCACCGAACGCAGTTCACGCTTGGTAAGGAAGTCCTGGTCGTTCCAGGCTAGGCGGAAGCTCGGCGCACGCGTTTGCGGCGTGTCCGGCGTGGACTTCATCCGCTGCAGATCTTCGTCCGAATGGGCAAGCGCGGTCCAACCCGCATTGTCTTTGGGCGTCATCGTTTTGTGTCAGCCTTTGCTGCGGTCATCCAGGATGACCGCTTGTTCTGGATAGCGGCGCTGGAGAAGCGCGCGCGTGATTGACCCTTCTTGTGCCTTGCCATAGGTTCCGCCCGCCTTCCTGCAGAACCAACGCCAGCGCCTTTGCGTGCTTGGTGTAACGGAGTTGACGCCATGACGAAAGCCGACTTGTCGGGTCTCGAAACCACGATCGAACAGGCTTTCGATGCCCGCGACACCGTCAATGTAGAAACGCGCGGCGCTGTTCGCGAGGCCGTCAACGAGGCGCTCGACCTGCTCGACCGCGGCGAAGCCCGAGTCGCCGAGCGCCAGGCCGACGGCGCATGGAATNNCTTGTCAACCAGTGGCTGAAGAAGGCCGTGCTGCTGTCATTCCGTTTGAACCCGATGGAGATCATCAAGGGCGGACCGGGCGAAGCCGTGTGGTGGGACAAGGTGCCTTCCAAGTTCGAGGGCTGGAGTTCGAACGAGTTTGAAAAGGCCGGCTTGCGCGCTGTGCCGGGTGCCATCGTACGCCGCTCCGCCTTTATCGCGCCTAACGCGATCCTGATGCCGTCCTTCGTCAATCTCGGCGCTTATGTCGGTGAAGGCACGATGGTGGATGCCTGGGCTACCGTCGGCTCCTGTGCGCAGATCGGCAAACATGTGCATCTGTCCGGCGGCGTCGGCATCGGCGGCGTGCTGGAGCCAATGCAGGCCGGGCCGACCATCATCGAGGACAACTGCTTCATCGGTGCGCGTTCGGAAGTGGTGGAAGGCTGCATCATCCGCGAAGGCGCGGTGCTTGGCATGGGCGTGTTTATCGGCAAGTCCACCAAGATCGTGGACCGCGAAACCGGCGAAGTGTTTTATGGCGAGGTCCCGCCCTATTCCGTGGTTGTCGCCGGCACGATGCCAGGCAAGAATGTTCCCGGCGAGAATTGGGGTCCGAGCCTTTACTGCGCCGTGATCGTCAAGCGCGTCGACGAAAAGACCCGCTCGAAGACCTCGATCAACGAGCTACTGCGGGCATGATGGGCAACGACGCCTCGATCCTCTGGCTGTTTTTCGGCTTCAAGGGTCGCATCAGCCGCATGGCCTTTCTTCTCGGCGGCTTGGCGATGGTGGTGGTCACGATGTTCGTGCTCTACCGCGTCAATCTCGCCGAACAACTGGCGCGAGGCCTGGATTTCTGGACAACGATCCTGGCCGTGGTGGTTTTCGTGTCGCTTTGGTGCCAAGCAGCGCTGGCCGCCAAGCGCCTCCATGACATGGATCAGCCCGGGTTTTGGGCCGTCAGCATGTTCGTGCCGATCCTGAACTTCTTTGCCTTCCTCGCTTTGTGCTTCCTGAAAGGCACGCCCGGCGCAAACCGCTTCGGCCCGGCCCCCAATCTTCCGGGCTGAGGTGATCAGCCTCTTGCGGGTGGGCGGCCTCTTCCATATTCCATCGGCTCATGACGCTTCCCATTGATCCCGCCGCCAATCTCGCAACCCTGATCCGCTGCCCTTCGGTCACACCGGCCGAAGGCGGTGCGCTGAGTGCCCTTCAAGCCATGCTCGCCCCGATGGGCTTTGGCGTGGAGCGTCCGATCTTTTCGGAAGCCGGTACGCTGGATGTCGAGAACCTGTATGCCCGCCTGTCCGGCAACGGCCCACATCTGATGTTTGCCGGGCATACCGACGTCGTGCCGGTGGGCGACGAAGCCGATTGGACGCATCCGCCCTTTGCCGCCGAAATTGCCAATGGCGAAATGTTTGGCCGCGGCGCCGTCGACATGAAGGGCGGCATCGCCTGTTTCGTGGCAGCGCTTGCCCGCCACATTGAGCAGCATGGCGCACCCAAGGGGTCGGTGTCGCTGCTGATCACCGGCGACGAGGAAGGCCCGTCCATCAACGGATCGGGCAAGCTGCTCGAATGGGCGGCCGCCAAGGGTGAGAACTGGGACGCGGCCGTGGTTGGCGAGCCGACCAATCCGAACGCGCTCGGCGACATGATCAAGATCGGCCGGCGCGGATCGATCTCCGGCACCATTACCGTGCATGGCCGCCAAGGACATGCCGCCTACCCGCATCTCGCCGACAATCCCGTGCGCGCGCTCGTGACGCTGTGCGACGCCCTGCTCGATCCGGCATTCGATGAAGGCACGACCGATTTCCAGGCGACCAATCTGGAAATCACCACGGTCGATGTCGGCAATCGCGCCACCAACGTCATTCCGGCGCGCGCCACCGCATCCTTCAACATCCGCTTCAACGACACCTGGACGGCGGAAACGTTGCAGGCCGAGGTGCATAACCGGCTCGACCGTGCGGCCGAAGATTTGCGGCTGCGTCCGCATGCGCAGGAGCCTGCATCCTTCGATCTCATCTGGACGGAACGCCCGAGCCACGTTTTCCTCACCCGCGACGAAAAGCTGATCGCAGCTTTGTCCGGTTCGATCGAGGCCGTAACCGGCGCCAAGCCCGCGCTGTCCACCTCCGGCGGCACGTCCGACGCCCGCTTCATCAAGGATTACTGCCCGGTCGTCGAGTTCGGCCTGGTCGGCAAGACCATGCATATGGTGGATGAACGCGTGGCACTCTCCGACCTCGAAGGCCTGACCAAGATCTACGAACGCTTCTTGGCTGACTGGTTCGCCTGATCATGCTGAGCAGCGAGGCGATCAAGCATTCGATTGCCGCTGCCTGGGCCGTGATGCTGGGCCGCAAGGATGCGATTGCGCGTCTTGATCTGTCCGCCGACGGTTTCTGGGACTCGTTCTGGGCGATCCCGCTTGCCATGCCGCCGCTGCTTCTGGCCTGGCTCACCAGTACGAGTTTTCTGATCGATGGCGGCAATGATCAGAGCAAGCTGTCGATCATCCTGCGCCTGGCTTTCGTCGATCTCGCCAACTGGCTCGTGCCGCTGATCTTGCTGGCGTTGATTGCGCGCCGCATCGGCATCTCCAAGCGCTTTGCGCCCTATGTGGTCGCCAGCAACTGGGGCACGCTGATCATGATGTGGTTCGGCCTGCCCATCATGCTGATGTCGCTGTTTTCAGCGGATGCTAGCAACTTCGCCGATGTGCTCGGCTTCGTCCTGTTTCTGGCCTCACTGCTGTTTTCCTGGCGCATCACGCAGGCCGCGCTCAACACGGATCTCGGCACTACGATCGGCGTTTTCCTGGCCATGACGTTCGTGTCGATCCTGATCGTGATCCTGCTGCAGCCGATGCTCGGCCTTACGCTTCCGGCGTAATGTCGTAGTCGACGCCGGTCAGGAACAGGCCGTCGGATGGCGCCATTGCGCCACAGCGCTTACGATCGCACGCTTCCAAGGCGTCCTGAACCATGTCGGCCGTCCAGGCGCCCTCGCCGACGCGTTTCAAGGTGCCGACCATCGAGCGCACCTGGTTATGCAGGAAGGCGCGCGCGGACACGATGAAGTCGATCGCCTCNNGGGGAGCCGATCCAGCGTGCGGATGGGGTTCTTCGCCTGGCAATGCACGGAGCGGAAGGTCGTGAAATCGTGCTGGCCGATCAAGCGCCGTGCAGCCTCCGCCATTGCCTCCGCATCGAGCGTTCGCGGCACAAGCCATGCTTGACCGAGGTCGAGCGCTAGCGGCGCGCGGCGATTGATGATGCGATAGCGGTAATGCCGGCCCGTCGCGGAAAAGCGTGCATTGAAGCTTTCGTCGACCTCTGCCGCGCTCAGGATCGCCACCCGGTGCCCCGCCATGCGCAGATGCGCGTTGATCGCGCCCATCACGGTGCGCGCGGGCCACGGCTCGCTGAGATCGACATGCGCGACCTGTCCCGTGGCATGCACGCCGGCATCGGTGCGGCCGGCGCCCTGGATGCGAACCTCTTCGCCGGAATAGGCATGGATCGCATCCTGAATAGCGCCCTGGATGCTCGGCAGGCCTTCCTGCATCTGCCAGCCCGAGAAGCCGCTGCCNNCCCGGCCTTCTGCACCTCGATCAAGCGCAAAGCGCCGGTTGCGCAGGCAACCAAGCCGTCGCCGTCAAGGATCGCGCCGGGCTCGCCCGAACCATCCGCGATTACCGAGCGCAGCAGCTTCAGCCGCTCCACCTTGCCGCCAAGCTCCACTTCGCACCAGGCGCCGGGGAACGGTGCTAAACCACGGATCGCCGCGTCGATCACGGTTGCCGGACGGCTCCAGTCGATGCGTGTTTCCGCCTTCCAGATCTTGGCGGCATAGGTGGTGCCTTCGTCAGGCTGCGCGCGCATCGGCAACGTGCCGGCTTCCAGTTGCGCCAGCGCTTCCACCATCAAGGGCGCGCCGAGCTGCATCAGGCGATCGTGCAGATCGCCCGATGTCATATCCGGTGTAATCGCAACGCGCTCTTCCAGGCAAATGGGACCGGTGTCCAGCCCCTCATCCATCTTCATGATCATCATGCCGGTGTGCGCATCGCCGGCCATGATCGCGCGCTGGATCGGGGCGGCACCGCGCCAGCGCGGCAGAAGCGAAGCATGGCCGTTGAAGCAGCCGAGCCGCGTGCCCTCAAGGATCGCCTTGGGCAGAAGCAGGCCATAAGCGACCACCACGGCGACATCGGCCTTGAGTTCGGCAAACGCCGCCTGTTCTTCCGGTTTCTTCAGGGAAACAGGGCTGCGCACCTCAAGCCCCAGCCGCTCGGCTGCGGCTTGCACGGGCGAGGCAACCAGTTCCAGTCCACGACGACCGGCTGGCCGTGGCGGCTGCGTGTAAACGGCTGATATCTCGTGCCCGGCCGCTGCGATCGCCTCAAGCGTGGCCGCCGAGAAAACCGGCGTGCCCATGAAGATGAGGCGCAGTGCCATCAGCCCACCATACGCGCCGGCGGACGATCCCTCGCGAGCTTCTTGAACTTGCGCACCACCATGTCGCGCTTGAGTTTCGAAATATGGTCGATGAACAGGACGCCGTCGAGATGGTCGATCTCGTGCTGCAGGCAGGTCGCAAGCAGACCATCGGCATTGATCTCGTGCTTATTGCCCTCGACGTCCTGATAGGCGACGGTGATCGCGGCCGGGCGCTCGACGTCGGCATAATAATCCGGGATCGAAAGACAGCCTTCCTCGTGGACGTTGATCTCGTCGGAGCGCGTCAGGATCTGCGGGTTGATGAAGATCTGCGGCGCGTTCGGCTCGTCTTCCTTCGACAGGTCGATCACCAGCATGCGGATCGGCTCGGCAACCTGGATGGCGGCGAGACCGATGCCCGGCGCGTCATACATGGTTTCGAACATGTCGTCGGAGAAGCGCTTCAAGGCGGCGTCGAAGCGTTCCACCGGCGTGGAAACCTGGCGCAGCAATGGGTCGGGAAGGATCACGAGAGGGCGGAGGGACATGGGCTTCACCTAATTGCTCGCAACAGCGCCGTCAACGATCCCCGTGTCTATGTTCTTGTTTTGATCTTCTGCTGATCAGCCGAATCGCATAGGCTTGTCTCATGAACCGCGTTCCCGACCTGTCCACACCGCTGTTTCGCATGGGCGCCAGCACCGTTTCGCTGGGAATAGCGCTCGTCGCTGCCGCCATTCTGGTGCTCGTGCTGGCCTTCCTGTTCATGCTCGCGCTGCGCCGCGCCACCCATGGCCAGGCCTCGTTGCAGGCCGAAGCGCTGGAACGTGCGCGGCAGAACGAGCAGCGCATGGCGGTTCTGTTGCAATCCCAATCCGAGATGCAGGGCCGCATGGGCGCGCTGGCCGAGGTGTTTTCCAGCCGCCAGGCCGAGCTCAACCGCGCCATCGGCGAGCGGCTCGACGGCATGACGAACCGGCTCGGCCATTCGCTGACGGAACAAACCCGTGCCACGCACGAAAACCTCACCCGCCTGCAAGAGCGGCTGGTGGCGATCGACACGGCGCAGAACAACATCCAGTCTCTGGCCGGTCAGGTCGTGCAGTTGCAGGCGATCCTGTCAAACAAGCAAACGCGCGGTGCGTTCGGACAAAGCCGGATGGAAGCGATCGTCGCCGACGGGCTGCCGCAAGGCGGCTACGAGTTCCAGGCCACGCTCTCCAACAACAACCGGCCGGATTGCCTGATCCGCATGCCCAACAATACCCCGTCGCTGGTGATCGATGCCAAGTTTCCGCTGGAAGCTTGGAACGCGATCCGTGCGGCCGAGGATGACGCGTCGAAGCGGTTGGCCGCGCAGGCGTTCCGGCGCGACATCGAGCTTCATGTGCGCGCGATCGCCGAAAAGTACCTGATTTCAGGCGAAACGCAGGACACCGCCTTCATGTTCGTGCCCTCGGAATCGATCTTTGCCGAGATCCACGAGCATTTCGAGGCGATCGTGCAAAAGGCGCATCGCCTGCGCGTGGTGATCGTGTCGCCCTCGCTGCTGATGCTTTCGATCCAGGTCGTCCAGGCCATCCTCAAGGATGCCCGCATGCGCGAACAAGCGCATCTCATCCAAGGCGAGGTGGTCAGATTGATGGAGGATGTCGGCCGTCTCGACGACCGCGTGCGCAAGCTGCAAACGCATTTCGGCCAGACAGGCAAGGACATCGACGACATCCTCGTGTCCACCAAGAAGCTCACCAGCCGCGGCGCAAAAATCGAAGCGCTGGAACTGGGCGGCGAAGCTGTGGGTGAAGAAGCGCCGAAGCGACCCGGCCCGACCATTCATGATCAGCGATCCGGCCAATTGCGCCTGCGGGTCGTGGACGAAGACTAGATACAAAAAAGGCGGCCCATCAGGACCGCCTTTTTCAATCTTGTGAACCGCTCAGCGGCCGACGCGCGCCTTGCGGGCTGCATATTTCGCGTCGCGCTTGGCCTTGCGGTCGGCCTCGTCGGCCAGCAGACGGGCGATCTGACCCTTCTCGGCCTCGGCCTTTTCAAGAGCCTCGCGCTGGGCTTCTTCTTCGGCCAAACGCTGCGCTTCGGCTTCAGCCGCTTCGCGCGCCACGCGCTCGGCTTCTTCGCGTTCTTCGCGCTCCTGCTTCAGCCGGGCTTTTTCTTCCTCACGCTTGGCGCGCGCTTCAACAATAGCCTGACGCTCGGCCTTGCGAGCGAGTACTGCCGGATCGTCTTCTGCAGGCTTAGCCTTGAAGCGCGCAAGCAATGCCTGCTTGGCATCGTTAGCCGCCTTCTGGCGATCCGTAAAATCCTGTTCCTTAAAGCGAGCCAATGCCGCCGCCTCTCCATACATCTATCTTGGGGATGGGTGTGTAATGAGGATTTGTGCCGACAGTTTCAAGGCCTAAGTCGCGACTTTTGGGCCACACTGCGCTTCTGTCTTGCCGTAACATACAAGAAACACTGTTCACCGACGCCATCTGGCCCACGCAGCCCCGGCATCATAGATCAGGCGAAGCACAAGGAGATGCGCGATGCAGCTTGGTCTCTACACATTCGCCGATGTCGATCCCGTTCGCGCCAACACCGGCGAAGCGCCGGCCGAGCGTTTGAAGAACCTGATCGAGGAGATCGAGCTGGCCGATCAGGTCGGGCTCGACGTGTTCGGGTTGGGCGAGCACCATCGTCCTGATTATGCGGCCTCCGCGCCGGCCGTGATCCTCGCCGCTGCCGCCACGCGCACCAAGCAGATCCGGCTATCGAGCGCCGTGACCGTCTTGTCCTCGGACGATCCGGTGCGCGTGTTTCAGCAATATGCGACGCTCGATCTTCTGTCTGGTGGACGCGCCGAGATCATGGCCGGGCGCGGTTCCTTTATCGAGTCCTTCCCGCTGTTCGGCTATGCGCTGGAAGATTACGACGACTTGTATGCCGAAAAGCTCGATCTGCTGATCACCTTGCGCGATCAAGTCGAGGTGACCTGGGAAGGCAAGATGCGGCCGTCCATTCACGGACGCGGCGTTTATCCCCGTCCCCTTCAGGACAAGCTGCCGATCTGGATCGCTGTCGGCGGAACGCCGCAATCGGTCGCCCGCGCAGGCCATCTCGGTTTGCCGCTGGCACTCGCCATCATTGGCGGCGAGCCGCATCGCTTTGCGCCCTTGTTCGCCCTGTACCGGCAAGCGGCGGAACGGGCCGGCCACAATGCCGCGACACTGCCCACCAGCATCAACGTGCACGGCTATGTCGCCGAAACCAGCCAGGCGGCCGGCGACGAGTGGTATGGCCCGCAAGCCGAAGTCATGAACCGCATCGGTCGCGAACGCGGCTGGGGTCCAACCAACCGCGCGCATTTCGAAGCAGCTCGTTCGCCGCGCGGTGCAGCCTTCGTCGGCAGTCCAGCGGAAGTGGTCGACAAGATCCTCGCCAACCACGCTTTGTTCAAGTTCGACCGTTTCCTGATCCAGATGGCGATCGGCCTCATGCCGCATCACCAGATCATGAAGGCCATCGAACTGTTCGGAACCAAGGTCGCGCCTGAGGTGCGCAAGGCTGTCGCTGCCGCTTGAGGTAAGGGGCGCAGCTTCAAGCCGGCGACAGCGGGTGCTATCTGCTTTCGGACGATTATGTCCCGGGAGCCCGTCGAATGCTGCGATCGCTATTAGTTCCAGTCCTTGCCGCGACTACCGGTTCTGCATCAGCTCAGCAGAGCTCTCTCCAGGACGCAATAAGCAGGCAGATCCAGGCTTGCTTCTCATTGCCAAACATACCGGCCCTACCCGGCGGTAGAACGGCTATGATCCGCTTCGAGGTCGACGAAAGTGGCAAGGTTGTTGGCCGGCCCAGCGTTGAGAAAAAAGGCCGAACCGAGGAACAGCGCCAGTTCGACGCTGCCGCGGTTCGCGCCATTTACAGGTGTGCACCCTATAACGCGGATGGGGAGAGAGAATTCATCGTGCACTTTGACGATGATCAGGAGTAGTTGCGCCGATCAGCAAGGCCCGCGGTCAATGACGCGGAAGCCCGCATTATCGGCTTCGCAAGCATTGCCGAAAGTCCGCTCTCGGTCGCCGCGGCGTGCGCAGACCGGCCGGTATTCCCGCGTGCAGAAGCGATCCGATTGCGGTGGGCGCGAGGGTCCCGGTCCATAACCCGGCCCGAAGCCTGGTCGCGGTCCGCTTTGCGGTCCACGGCGGCATTCGCCGCCATAGGCGATGCGATAGCCCGCTGCATCCGCTTCACAGGCATTGGGGAAGGTGCGGCGGTCGTCGCGGTTTTCACCGCAGACCGGCGCGAATTCGCGCGTGCAAATCCGGTCCGAGCGCGGCGGCGGGCCTGGCCGCACCGGCACGGTATGCGCTTCATAAACAACGGCACCGGCCGTGCAGCTAGCCGCAAAAGCGGTCAGACCAAGCACGACGATCCTTGCGAAACGTCCGACTGGCTTTCGGTTCAACGCCATCCCGTGTCCTTCCAGAAACCGGCTGCAGACTGTGCAGCCCTTGTGCGACCTACTGTGCCGCAAGGGCGCTGCCAAGGCAACGCAACGCCGCATCCAGCGTCTTGGAGCGGTCATTTCCGATCCCTATATCATCATCATGACCCTGCTTTCCGTTCTTGATCTTTCGCCCGTGCCGTCCGGCAGCAATGCCGCCCAGTCACTGAAAAACTCGCTCGATCTCGCCCGCCAAGCCGAGGCGCTCGGCTACAATCGCTACTGGCTGGCCGAGCATCACAACATGCCGGGCATCGCCAGTGCGGCCACCGCCGTGGTGATCGGCCATATCGCCGGCGGCACCTCGACAATCCGCGTTGGTGCCGGCGGCATCATGCTTCCGAACCACTCGCCACTGGTTATCGCCGAACAGTTCGGCACGCTGGCCGCCCTTTATGGCAACCGCATCGATCTCGGCCTTGGACGTGCGCCGGGCACGGACATGCTGACCGCGCGGGCGCTCCGCCGTAACATGGAAAACGGGGTCGACAGTTTCCCGAACGATGTCGTCGAGCTGATGAGCTATTTCGAGCCTGTGCAGGAGGGCCAGCGCGTGCAAGCCGTGCCGGGCGCCGGTCTTGACGTGCCGGTATGGATCCTCGGCTCCAGCCTTTATGGCGCTCAGCTTGCCGCCATGCTCGGCCGCCCTTATGCGTTTGCCTCACACTTTGCACCCGCGGAGCTGGACAATGCGATCGCCATCTACCGCTCACGCTTCCAGCCCTCCGAGAGCTTCCCCAAGCCGCACCTGATGCTCGGCGTGAATGTGGTTGTGGCCGACACGGACGAGGAAGCGAAATATCTGTTCAGCTCGCAGCAACAGAGCTTCGTCAACCTGCGCTCCGGCCGCCCCGGCCTGCTGCCACCGCCGGTGCGCGATTATGAAGACCAACTCGACATGAACGGCCGCATCGTGCTCGATCATGCGCTGTCTGCCGCGCTCGTCGGTTCGCCAGAAACGGTGAAGCGTGGGCTGGAAGCCTTTATCCAGAAAACCGGCGCGGACGAGTTGATGGTCACTGCGATGATCCACGATCATCAGGCGCGCAAGCAGTCATTTACCCTGTTGTCGGAGCTTTACCGGGCGCTCCCGGCCGCAGCCGCTTAATGGCGGTCGTCGTGGCCAATTGCTGCGGAACTTGGAAGGGCACTTTGCGTTAGGTGCCGAACCCGGCACTCGCATTTCCGCGACAAGCAGCGGGCGCCGGGGAAACTTCATGAGCACTACGCCAGCCGCGGTCCCATCTGAGGAGGCCTCGATCGCCGAAACCGCATCGAGCGATCTTGCCAAGCTGCGGCGGATGGTGCTGGGCCTGTTTTTGATAGCGGCTTGTTGTGCGTTGTATTTCGCCCGCGACTTCTTCATGCCGGTGGTTCTGGCATTCCTGATCGCTTTGACGCTGACGCCGATCGTGCGTTTCCTGCGCAAGCGCGGCGTGCCCTCGGCGCTGTCCGCGACATTGCTCGTGATCGCTTTTGCGACCTTATTCGCGCTTCTGGCCTACCTGGTCAGCGGTCCCGCGATCACGCTGGTCAACGACGCACCGTCCATCGGCCGCACGCTGGCCGAGCGTCTGCGCCATGTTCAGCGGCCGCTCGACCGCGTCAACGACATCATGCACCAGTTCGATATGATGACCGGCCAGGTCAGCGATCCCAATGTCGCGGAAGTCACGCTGGCTCAGCCGGGCGTCATTAGCAGGGCCGCCGGCTCTGTTCTATCGGGCGCGACATCCATTGGTATCACGCTGGTGCTGGCGCTGTTCCTGCTCGCATCCGGCACGATGTTTTATGAAAAGATCGTGCAGTCCTTCGGCCGTATGTCCGACAAGAAGCGTGCGTTGCGTGTGGTCTATGATGTCGAGCGTGAGATCTCGCGCTACCTGCTGACCATCGCCCTGATCAATGCCGGTCTTGGTGTGGCGATCGGTACCGGTCTCTGGATCATCGGCGTGCCGAATGCGGTGGTCTGGGGCGTGATGGCCGCCCTCTTGAACTTCCTGCCTTATATCGGCGCCCTGACCACGATGGTCGTGGTTGCCGTGATCTCAATCGTAAGCTTTGACTCGCTGGGCTTCGCGCTGCTCGCTCCGGCCTATGTCCTGCTTTGCAACATCATCGAGGGCCAGTTCTTGACGCCGTTGATCGTCGGTCGCCGGCTGGAGCTGAATGCTGTTGCGATCTTCATTGCGGTGGCCTTCTGGTCGTGGCTGTGGGGTCTGGTCGGCGCGTTGATCGCGGTGCCTTTGCTCGTGGTCATCAAGGTGTTCTGCGACAACTTCGAGAACCTGCAGTCCATGGGCAACTTCCTTGCCGCCCAGCAGACCATGGACCCTGCGGAAACAGCGCCTGAACCCGCCGTTCCCAGCGCGCCCCATGCTGGTCCGGCCGTGCTGGACGTGGTGACTAGCGCACAGCCTTGACCAGGCTGGCGCTCGGGAAGCAGGTTGGCGTCAGGCCGTTCTTGGCCTGCCATTCGCCGATCGAGCGCCGGGTTTTATAGCCCGGCAGACCGTCCGAGCCGCCGACATCGTAGCCCTTCTTTTCCAGGCTGCGCTGCATGGCGGCGATGTCCGAGCGATACAACTTATCCACGCTCCCCCACTTGCCCTTGAAGGCACCGCCGCCTGCCGTGATCCGATCCGCGGCGTTTCCTACGAACAGTGCGTAGAGGTCGCTCGTGTTGTAGTCCTTCAGCACGTAGAAGTTCGGCGTGACGATGAAAGCCGGTCCGTTTGTGCCCGCTGGAAGCAGCAAAAAGCCTGTTTTTTCGGTCTCACCTGCCGGAAATGCGCTGCCATTCACCCGTTTTACGCCGAGTTTCGCCCATTCTGCGCCGGTTTTTCCCCGATCTGGCCCCTCTAAAGAGCAAGAAAGCGAGGGCGGCAGGGTGACCTCGAAGCCCCAATCGCGACCCTTCTGCCAACCATGATGAACGAGGTAATTGGCGATCGACCCGAGCGTGTCCGGCACCGAATTCCAGATGTCGCGACGACCATCGCCATCCATGTCGACGGCATGCTCGATCAGGGATGACGGAAGGAACTGCGGCTGGCCCAAAGCGCCCGCCCAAGAGGACTTCATGTCCGCTTTGGTCGCCCAGCCTTTTTCGAGAACCTGGAGCGCGGCCAACGTTTCCTTTCGGAACAGATCCTTTCGGGTGGAGAGAAAAGCCTTGGTGCTGAGGACTTCGATGGCGTCATAGGGGATCTTGGCGCGGCCGAATCCGGACTCACGGCCCCAGATCGCCAGCACGATGCCGGAAGGCACGCCGAAGCGCTGTTCCACGGCCCGCAGGGTGCGTGCCTGTTCGCTCAAGCGGGCACGGCCGCCGGTTTGCACCGAACCAATTGTTTTCTCGGCGAAATAAGCACCCGGCGCGCCGAACTCTGCTTGATGCTGGTCCTTTGGCGTCTCAGGCTTCTGTCCGGGCAGAACGAGATCCGGCAGCTTCAGGTTCGGCGTCACGCCCTTGAAGGCAGCATCGAAAGTCGCGCGCGACACTCCGGCTGTTTTGGCGTCCGGCCACAGGCTCTGATCGAGCCATGAGCGGAACTGCGCATCTACGGATTGCGCATGGGCAGCGCTGGAAAAACTCAGCAGGATCAAGGCGATGAATGTGGAAATCAGTGTCTTCATCGTCATGTTCCAACCAGTCTAGAATGCCGTGCGCGAGCGCAGCGCCGCCGTCAGCGTGCCTTCGTCGAGGTAGTCCAACTCGCCGCCCACCGGTACGCCATGCGCGAGGCGGGTGATCTTCACGTTCATGTCAGCTAGCTGGTCGGTGACGTAATGCGCGGTGGTCTGCCCTTCTACCGTGGCATTCACGGCGATGATGACCTCAGTCACCCCGCCTTCCGCCACGCGCGAAACGAGGCCGCGGATGTTAAGATCGTCTGGCCCCACACCATCCAGCGGCGAGAGCGTTCCGCCGAGCACATGGAACTGCGCATTCATGGCGCCGGCGCGTTCCAGCGCCCAGAGGTCGGAAACGTCTTCAACCAGAATGATCGTCGCGGCATCGCGGCGCGGGTCCCTGCAGATCATGCAGGGATCAACCGTATCGATATTGCCGCAGCGCGAACAAACCCGCACCTTTTCCAGAGCATCACCCATGGCGACCGTCAGCGGTCCGAGCAGCTGCTCCTTCTTCTTGATGAGGTGCAAGGCCGCACGCCGGGCCGAGCGGGGGCCGAGCCCCGGCACTTTGGCCAGCAGCTGGATCAGCTTCTCGATCTCGGGTCCGACGATGCGTTTGGACATGGGTTTGTCACCAACAGACAAGGGGCCGGCGAAAGCCAGCCCCGGAACGTGTCACATGCTTGCGCTTAGAAAGGCAGCTTCATGCCGGGGGGCAGAGGCAGGCCGGAGGTCATCTCGCGGGTCTTTTCCTGCGTAATGGCCTCCACCTTGGCGCGCGCGTCGTTATGCGCGGCAAGGATCAGGTCTTCCAGGATCTCGGCCTCGTCTTCCTTGATGAGCGACGGGTCGATCTTGAGCGCCTTCATTTCGGACTTGCCGGAAAGCGTGACCGAAACGAGGCCACCGCCGGACTGGCCGGTCGCCTCGATATTGGCCATCTCTTCCTGCATCGACTGGAACTTGGCCTGCATTTCCTTGGCCTTGCTCATCAGGCCCATGAGATCCTTCATGCGGACATCCTTGTTTTGGAGCTTGTTTAGAGTTCGTCGGGATCGTCGACGCCCGGATCGATCCCCGGATCAATCACGGGATTGTCCATGTCGGGTTCGACATCGTTCGCGGCTTCCGGAATGCGGATATCGATGATCTTGGAGCGCGGGAAAGCAGCGAGAATGGCAGCGACCGTCGGATCGGCCTCGGCTTCCATCCTGGCGCTTTCGCGCTTCTGCGTTTCGATCTCGGCCAGCGTCTGACCGCCTTCTTCACGCGAAACCGTGACCAGCCAGCGCATGCCGGTCCATTTGGACAGGCGGTTCTGAATGTCGGTCAGAAGCGTACGCGGGGCGTCTTCGGTGAGGTTGATCTCGAGCTTGCCAGGCTCGATACGCACCAGCCGGACACAGCTTTTGACACCGATCTTGAACGGCATGTCGCGCGCGGCATCGGCCAGCGCCACGATATCGGCCAGCGAGGCGACCTTGACGGTCGGTTCGGGCTCGGGCTGAACAGCCGGCTGCATCGCCGGTGCGGGTTCCGCTTCGGTCTGCACCAACCGCATCGTTTGCGCACCGCCGCCGGCGGGCATCATGCGCGCGG
>DCDI01000062.1:0-14435 GCA_002316345.1 Phyllobacteriaceae bacterium UBA1059
GCAATATACAAGGATGAGGACGATTGGGGTTGGCCGCACCCTCCCCGCTTCGTCATCCTCGGGTCTGCGCCTTCGCTGACGCTCCGGCTCCGCCCAAGGATGACGAAGAGTGTGCAGCAATCACCGTTCTGCCTTCGCTCCTTATGAGAGGAGGGAAGAGCTGCTTGAAGGTTGTGCGTCCTTCGAGGCTCGCCCGTTCAACAAAGCTAGTCTTTGCCATCGTCTTGCGGGCTCGCACCTCAGGATGAGGACGATTGGGGTTAGCCGCACCCCACCCGCTTCCACCAACAAAAAACCCCGGCTCGGTGGCCGGGGTTTGATGCTGGATGATGGCTGCCCTTACAACTTGTTGGCGCGCTGAAGCGAGACCATGAAGCTGTCGAAGGGGTAATCGGCGACCTGGGTGTAGAGGTAGTTTTCCTTTCGGAAGGCCTTGATGGATTCCCAGATCTTCTTGAAATCGGCATTGGTGGTTTCGATGCTGGCGAACAACTCGTTCGTGGCATCGAAGCAGGCCTGCATGATTTCGGGGCTGAACGGACGCAGCTGCGCGCCGTTCGCGACCAGTTTGCGGATCGCAATGGGGTTCAGGTAGTCGTATTTCTGCAGCATGTTCGCGTCGGTTGCCTGGCATGCCGTGCGCAGCAGCGACTTGTAGTGCTCCGGAAGACCATCATAGGCCGCCTTGTTGAACATGAAGTGGACGGTCGGGCCACCTTCCCAGAAGCCGGGATAGTAATAGAACGGTGCGACCTTCTGGAAGCCGAGCTTTTCGTCGTCATGCGGGCCGACCCATTCGGCCGCATCGATCGTGCCACGCTCGAGCGACGGATAGATGTCGCCGCCGGCGAGCTGCTGCGGAACCACGCCGAGCTTGCTCAGCACCTGGCCGGCGATGCCGGCGATGCGCATCTTGAGGCCCTGAAGATCAGCAGGTGTCTTGATTTCCTTGCGGAACCAGCCGCCCATCTGCGTGCCGGTATTGCCGCCCGGAAAACCGATCAGCCCGCTCTTGCCCAGGAACTCGTTATAAAGAGCCATGCCGCCGCCATGATACATCCAGGCGTTCATGCCGCGCGCGTTGAGCGCGAAGGGGACGGCCGAGCCGAGGGCCCAGGTCGGGTCCTTGCCGACATAATAATAGCCGACGGTATGGGCGGCTTCCACAGTGCCGGACGACGCCGCATCCATCGCCTGCAGGCCCGGCACGATTTCGCCGGCAGCGAAGGGCTGTAAGGTGAAGTTGCCCTCGGTTGCCTCGCTCATCATCTTGGCGAGATCCGGAGCGCCGCCATAAATGGTTTCAAGCGACTTCGGGAAAGACGAGGCGATGCGCCAGGTGATCTTCGGGTTGGACTGCGCGATGGCCGGGGCGGCCAGGGTCGTGGCAGCGGCAGCAGCGCCAGCGCCTGCAAAGCCTGCCTTGGTGATAAATGTACGACGATCCATGATGCTCTCCTCCGCCATCGTCTCGAATCCGTGATGCCGAATTCTTGTTAGAAGCTCCCCCCGACGCCAGTTGGCGACCGGCTTGGTAGCGCATGAATACACGCTGCACCGGTAGTGTCTAGCAGCGCGACATAAACACTTAGGCGCACCTGATGGCATGGTTGCGCGCGCGGTCTTTAATGAACAAAAGGCAGCTGCATTGGTCTGGAAACGGAAGGCGTAACCACATATTAGGCGCGCTGTGGCTTCGTGCCGCAAACATCAATGACGATAAATCGGATCACGATCAGCATGGCGACTTTTCAGGACAGTTCGGAGTCGCTGCGCGACGCGCTCATGCGCACGATCAGCCAGATCCGCGGCGAGCATGTCACCTTGCGCGAACTGGTGCGGCTGATCGGCGAGCAGGGTCTTCTGCTGCTTTGCGCGCTGCTGACGATTCCCTTCCTGCTGCCCGTTTCCATTCCCGGCGTCTCGACCGTGTTCGGTGCCGCGATCATCCTGATCAGCGTCGGCATCATCACCAATCGCGCGCCCTGGCTGCCCGAGCGTTTGATGGACCGCCCGCTCGACGCCGACAAGCTGAACGGCATTCTGAAGCGCGGCGCCGATATGGTGGCGAAGATCGAGCGCGTGATCCGGCCGCGCGTGCGGACACTGACCGACGGCGCCTTCATCAACCGGCTGAACGGCTTCGGCATCATGGCTGGTGGCATTCTGCTGATCTTTCCGCTGGGCCTGATCCCGTTTTCCAACACGCTGCCGGCTTTTGCGATCCTGTTTCTGTGCCTCGGCGTTTCGCAGCGCGACGGCGTTTTCGTGATCCTCGGCTATCTCACGCTGGTGGCGACCGTCATCTATTTCGCAGCTTTGGCCTATGCCGCCTTTGCCGCCGGTCAGGGCCTGGCCTCGTTCTTCGGCGGCTGAGGTCCCTTGGCGTGATACTGGGCCGGGTTTACATATCCGGCGACCTGGAGAGTTCGTGATGTCCCTGCCCATCATTGCCGTGCCGACCGACAAGCGTGCCTTTGATAACTACACTTGGCATGCGACGCCGCACCAATATCTGGAAGCGGCGGTGTCTGTGGCGGGCGTGATGCCGGTGCTGGTGCCATCCTTCGGTGAGCGGGTCGACATCGACGGTCTGCTCGATCGCGTCGACGGTGTGATGATCACCGGCTCCAAAAGCAATGTGCACCCCTCGCTCTACGGCCAGGAAGCCACCGAAGCGAACGGACCTTATGATCCCGACCGCGACGCGACGTCCCTGCCCCTGATCCGCCGGGCGATCGAGCGCGGCATTCCGCTGCTCGCGATCTGCCGCGGCATCCAGGAAATGAACGTCGCGATGGGCGGATCGCTGGCCGCCGAGATCCAGGAGCGCGAAGGCGCGATGGATCATCGCGCGCCCGAAGAGGCCACCCAGGATGAGCGCTTCGCCATCCACCAGCCCGTGACGATCAAGCCAGGCTCGTGCCTGGCCGGTGTGTTTGGCGCGGGCGACATCACGATCAACAGCGTGCATCGCCAGGCCGTGGATCGGCTGGGCGATCGCTTGCAGGTGGAGGCGGTGGCGCCCGATGGCACGGTGGAAGCCGTGTCGGTGAAGGATGCCAAGGCCTTTGCGGTGGGCGTGCAGTGGCATCCCGAATATTGGGCGGCCAGCGACGAAGCCTCCGGCCAGTTGTTCCGCGCTTTCGGCGATGCCGTGCGCGCCTATGCGGCACGCGGGCTGCAACAGGCGGCTGAATAAGGCTCAGGCTTTCCGGCTTATCGCGGCGGTTTCGGGAACGGGCGTCAGAGCCTCACCCCTGCTGAACCAGCTTTCGAGATTGTTGACCAGCAGGTCGGCCATGGCTTCGCGCGTATGCTGCGAGGCCGAGGCGACATGCGGCAGCAAGGTGGCGTAGTCCGCATCGATCAGCGCTTGCGGCACGTGGGGCTCGTTCGCGAATACATCGAGACCGGCAGCGAGGATGGTTCTGGCTTGCAGGGCTTCAATCAGGGCCGGCTCATCGACTGTCGCACCACGGCCGACATTGATGAACACGCCATCAGCCCCCAGCGCCTGGAGGATGTCGGCGTCGACCGCACGGGTGGTTTCCGGTGTGGCGGGCGCGACGTCGATCANNAGACCGATGCGGCCCATGCCGAAGATGCCGATCCGGCGGCCGCGCAGCGTTCCCTTCGACAGTGGGAAGGGACCCTGCGGCCACTGGCCGGCGCGCAGGAAGCGCTCGGCTTGGCCGAAGCCGCGCACGGTGTTCAACAGAAGTGCGATGGCGGTGTCGGCGACTTCGTCCGTCAGAACATCGGGCGTGTTGGTGACGACGACGTTTCGTTGTGCGGCATGACCGGCATCCACGGCATCATAGCCGACACCGAAGCTGGCAATAATCTCGAGCTTGGGCAGCGCGTCGATAAAAGGAGCGGACGCGCCGAGGAAGCTCGCTGCAACGCCGCGCACCTGCTCGCGGTCATCCGGCGTCAGCAGATCGGCATCCGGCCGAGCGATCTCCTTGATCTCGAACTTGGCGGCAAGGCGCTTCAGCACATGCGGGATCAACTTGCCGGTGACGAGGATCAAGGGACGGCTGGTGGTCATGAAGCGTGCTCCCGCTCAGTCAAGAATTTGCTCACTATGCCAAAGCAGTGATCGAAAACAGAGTCTTCTTCTGAAGGCGGCGGGGAACCTTGGCTAACAAGCGGAGTTATATGTGTGATCGTCCGCTACGATGGTCCAACCTGAGATCACGAAAGGAATTTGCTATGAAGACCAAGCTTTTCGCACTCGCTCTCGCCATGTCGATGACTGCCGGCGCAGCCTATGCTCAGACCGCTATCGAGACCCCGACCCAGTCGGGTGGTTCGGAAGCAACCGGCCAGAACACGCAGCAGGGCGTGCCGGAACTGCCAGGTGAATCGGTCGGCAACAAGGGCGCAGGTACTGCAGTTGCTCCGGCTCTGCCGAGCCAGTCGGTTGTCGGTAACTTCTACACCGACTCCTCGATGGGCACCATGAAGTCGGATGCCGACGTTGCGACCTATTGGAAGGGCCTAAGCCCAGAAGAGCAGCAGGCTGTTCGCGATGGCTGCACGGACGAGTTCACCGCTCAGAACAAGGACACGCCAGAGTCCACGCTGAACGTGTGTAAGAAGGTCAACGGCATGAAGTAAGCTTCGGCTTACCGAACTGCTTGAAAACAGCGGGCTTCGGCCCGCTGTTTTTGTTTGTGCGTAAGTTAGAACAGCCAGTCGCTTGAAGGCCGCGCCATCACGCATCTTCACAAACTTGTAAGCCGCGCAACTTTTGCGCTGCACCATCGTTTCTGCTGCAGTCGCGAACAAGATCCATCATAGCCGTTCGCGACAGCCATTAAGAACTGACAGGATTTGATTATGTCTATGAAGATGCTTGCTATTGCCGCCGCCGTTCTGAGTGCAACCGCTGGTGTTGCGTCCGCTCAGGCCGTTGGTTCCAAGACCGAAGCCGGCGCTGGTCTTTTTGATCAGGGTGGCGCTTACTACCGCGGTCCAGACAGCTCGCCGCGTAACGCGGCGACCGGCAGCAATGTCGACCGTTCGACCACCCAGTCGATCGGCAAGGTCATGCGCGACGGTTCGCCCGCACAGCCGCGCATTCGCTCGGTGGTGAAGGACAACAAGGCAGTTCCGGCGGACACCCGCAACGAGAGCGGCCTTGGCATGTTCGACAGCTCGAACTAAGCCGAGCTGTGATCGAAACGAAGAAGCGGCCTTCATGGCCGCTTTTTTCGTTTTCAGCTGCGCTCGATTGCCTGTCCGGTGGACTGGCGAACATGCAGCTCAGGCGTAATCAGATCCTGCGGCAGATGCACGGTCGCGCCGTTCAAACGGTCGAGCAAGGCACGCGCCGCCCTCCGTCCGACTTCACGCTGGCCGTTCCAAACCGTGGTCAGAGCCGGGGTGGCAATGGACGCTTCTTCCAGATCGTCATAACCGGTGACGGATACATCGACGCCCGGTACCAGGCCCGCGCGGGCCAGACCGTTCATCAAGCCGATCGCCACCAGATCGTTCCAGCACACGGCTGCCGTCGGCTTGTCTGCAATGTCGAGGAAGCGCGGCGCAGCCTCGAACCCGGCGAGCTTCGTGCGCGGACCGGCAACCCGCCAGCCCGGATCGACCGCAATCCCGGCCCGTTCCATGGCGGCGACATAGCCTTGATAGCGATCGCGACCGGTCGAGGTCTGGTCGGTGCCGCCGACCATCGCGATGCGGCGATGTCCCAGCGAAATGAGGTGATGCGTGGCCAGGCCAACGCCGAACGCGTCGTTGCCGCGGAAAACCGGCACTTCGGCGCCGACCACGTCGCGCGCAATCAGCACGACGGGCAAGCCGTTGTCTTCAGCCATGCCGATGTCGGCGGCCGGTGTGCCGATCGCCGGCGACATGATTACGCCATCGGCGCCGAGTTGCAGCAGCGTGTCCATGAAGGTGCGCTGCTTTTCGAGCTGGTCATAGTGGTTGGAGAGAATGAAGGTCTGGCGGCTGCGGTCGAGCTCGGTTTCGATGGAGCGCAGGATTTCCGCAAAGAAGGGGTTCATGATGTCGTGAACCACGACACCGACAATGCCGGACCGCGACGTGCGAAGGCTGGCGGCGCGGCGATTGTAGATATAGCCGATCGCGCGCGCATGCTCCTTGATGCGTTCACGCGTCGAGCCGGCAACGAGCGGACTGTCACGCAGAGCCAGCGAAACGGTAGCCGTCGACACGCCGAGCGCATCCGCAATCGTCGACAGTTTGATCTTCTGCGCCAGCTTGATCCTCCGAGCCGCACCAGGATCGGGGACAAACACGCCCCCTAAATCGGTTGATGGGGCTTATGCCATGCAGAAGACGAAGACGGAACTGTTTTTGGCATCCCCTGTTGGGGCGCTATTCCGCAGCGACCGCTTCTTCGAGTTCGATGACGTCTTCGGCATCGGTTTCGGCAACGGCGCCGGTCAGGTTACCCTCGATCTTCATCAGGAGCTTGAAGAGCGTCTTCTGGTCCTTCTTGTCGAAGCCCTTCAGCGCAAGTTTTTCGGTCTTACGGATCGACTTCTCGATGGCCTTGATCGCATCACGGCCGGTTTCGGTGAGCGACACATGCGCCTGGCGCGCATCTTCGGTAGACTGCGCTTTCACGAGAAAGCCCTGCCCCGCTAGACGATTGATCGTCTTGGTGATGGTTGGCGGGCGCACGCCGAGCCGAGCGGCGAGTTGACTTGGCGTCTGGCCGTCATCCTGTGCCAAAGCCAGCATGATCTGGTCCTGGCCGGCATAGAAGCCGTGGGCGAGCAGACGCGAGGCGAGTGTCGTGCGCGAAAGCCTTGCACTGGATTGGAGGCGCGTCAGCACCGTCCCTTTTTCCGATTTTGCCATCTTTCCCTCGGGACCGCCTGACCACGACTTGATTATCCGGGCACCTTACGCCTTCTAGAGCCTGAACTCATAAGGCGGCGCGTGTGCCGGAACCCTTTATGGGCAGTGCTCGCTTGCCACGGTGATGTTACAAGCAGATGACGAAAACAGAAGCCGACAAACGACCATCCACCATTGCCGTGTTGCCGCTGGGCGCAACCGAGCAACATGGGCCGCATCTGCCGTTCGAAACGGACACGATCATCGCGCAAGGCGTGGCTGAACGCGCGAAGGCGCTGTTGCCGGCAGCGCTCGATGTGCACTTTCTGCCTGTGGAGCCCGTCGGCTACTCTCCCGAGCACCTGCATGTCGCGGGCACCAGGAGCTTGTCCTACAGCGAAGCGATCGAGCGTTGGATTGGCATCGGCGCGAGTTTGAACAAAGCCGGCGTGCGCCGCTTCGTGCTGCTCAACGCGCATGGCGGCAACTCGCCTTTGATGACCGTGGTCACAACCGAGTTGCGGCAGCGCTTCAACATGCTGGCGGTGGCGACGAGCTGGACGCGCTTTGGCTTGCCGGAAGGGTTGGTATCGGCGGAAGAAAAAGCGCTCGGCATCCACGGCGGCTTGATTGAAACGGCGGTCATGCTGGCGCTGGCACCGGATCGCGTCGATATGAGACAAGCGCGAGATTTTGCCACCCGTCAAAGCGACTTCATCACCCGCTTCAAGCATCTGCGCGCTTATGGGCCGCATGCTTTCGGTTGGCTGATGAGCGATCTGTCTGCGGAAGGGGTCGTCGGAAACGCGGCGGCCGCGACGTTGGAACTCGGCAATCGCATCCTCGATCATGCCGCACGCGGCTTCGTGGAACTGCTTGAGGATGTCGCGCGCTTCGACCTCGCGCGTTTCGATTAGGAAGCTGCTCTCGCGCGATCAGGTCGTGCAATCGCCATAACATCGTCCTATATGGACAGACGAAACACTATAACATCCCTAAGAGGTCCGCCATGAGCGAAGCCGCAATCTCAGCAGCACCACAGGCTCCCGCACAGATCCCCGTCACCGTTCTGACCGGCTATCTCGGCGCCGGCAAGACCACGCTTCTCAACCGCATCCTGTCCGAAGCGCATGGCAAGCGCTATGCGGTGATCGTCAATGAATTCGGCGAGATCGGCATCGACAACGACCTGATCGTGGAATCCGACGAGGAAATCTACGAGATGAACAATGGCTGCGTGTGTTGCACGGTGCGCGGCGACCTGATCCGCGTCGTGGAAGGCCTGATGCGCCGTCCCGGCCGCTTCGATGCGATCGTGGTGGAAACAACCGGCCTCGCCGATCCCGTGCCGGTGGCACAGACCTTCTTCATGGATGACGATGTGCGCGCCAAGACCCGGCTCGATGCCGTGGTCGCCCTGGTCGACGCCAAGCACCTGCCGATGCGCTTGAAGGACAGCCGCGAGGCCGAAGACCAGATTGCCTTCGCCGATGTGGTCGTGCTGAACAAGGTCGATCTCGTTTCCGAAGACGAAGTGCGCAAGGTGGAAGCCACGATCCGCGCCATCAATCCCGCCGCCAAGATCTATCGTACGACGCGTTCGGGCGTCGACCTCGCCAATGTGCTCGATCGCGGCGCCTTCGACCTCAATCGCGTGCTGCTCAACGATCCGCACTTCCTCGAGGAAGCGCATGATCACGACCACGGGCATGACCATGTTTGCGGTCCGGACTGCGGCCATGATCATCACCACCATGATCATGGGCATGACCATCATCATCACGATCATGACCACGATCACCACCACCATGGCGACGTCTCGCCGATCCATGACGTGACGGTGCAGTCGATCTCGCTGCGCGGCGGCGAGATGGATCCGAAACGCTTCTTCCCGTGGCTGGACAAGGTCACGCAGACCGATGGTCCGAACATCCTGCGCCTCAAGGGCATCATTGCGATCAAGGACGATCCGGACCGCTATGTCGTGCAGGGCGTCCACATGATTGTGGAAGGCGACCACCAGCGTGCCTGGAAGGATGACGAGAAGCATGAATCGCGCCTCGTCTTCATCGGTAGGGATCTCGACCGCGAGAAGCTGACCCGCTCCTTCGAAGCTTGCCAGGCCCAGTAAGCAAGCATGCCCACTGTTGCACCACTTGACCTCGACGGTCACTGCATCGCCGCCGTTTTTCTGGACGGCGTGCCGCATTTCGCTCTGGCCGATGGCACGATCCACCGCCTCGACCATGGCCATCAATGGACGGAGCTTCATGACGGCCTGCTTTGCGCGAGCGTCGAACACTCCGGCAAAACGCTGCTGACCGGCGGCGAGGACGGCAAGGTTTGCCGTTCCGGTGGCCAGGCCACAGTCGAGGTGCTGCATGAAGCGCCGCGCAAGTGGATCACCTCAGTGGCTGCCGGGCCGCAAGGCGTGCTTGCCTTCGGCAGCGGCCGCACGGCCTATGCGCGCCTTGCCAATGGCACGATCAAGCCGTTCGAGCATCCGCGCTCGGTGGAAGGTCTGGCTTTTGCGCCCAAGGGCCTGCGCTTCGGCGTCGCCCGCTACAATGGCGTGACGCTGCATTTTCCGGGCACCGAGGGCAAGCCGGTGGAAATGGAATGGGCCGGCGCACACACCGGCGTGACGTTCTCGCCCAACGGCGATTTCCTCGTCACCACCATGCAGGAAAACGCGCTGCACGGCTGGAAGCTGTCGGATGGCCGCCACATGCGCATGACCGGCTATCCCGCAAAGGTGAAGAGCTTTTCCTGGTCGGCGAAGGGACGCTGGCTCGCCTCCTCCGGTGCGCCGGCCGCGATCGTCTGGCCCTTCCAAGGCAAGGACGGCCCGATGGGCAAGCCGCCGCTGGAACTCGGCACACGCGGCAACACGATGGTCACCGCCGTTGCCTTCCATCCCAGCGAGGAAATCCTGGCGATCGGCTATGCCGACGGCATGGTGCTGGCCGTGCGAGTCGCGGACCAAAAGGAAATCCTGCTCAAGCGCGAGGGTAAAGGGCCGATTTCCACTATGAACTGGGACAAGGACGAGCGCCGACTGGCCTTCGGCACGGAAACCGGCGACTGCGGCGTGATCGACATCGCGGGGTAAGACAATGGGTCATCGGATCATCATTCAGTTTGATCTTGATGGCCTCTCGTCCGACGAGCACCGCGACATCTCCTACAAGATCTGGATCTTCGGCGAGGAACTTTACCTCGCTTTCAAAGCCACGAAGATTGCCTCGATGAATATCGCGTTGGTGGATGAAGCGGTCACCACGCACGAGGTCGAAGCACGTTCACGTGCGACAGTCGCACGAACGCGCCGGATCATCCAGGACATGCTGGATAAGCACTTTCTTGCTGACCGGGCTACAATCTTCATTCCGACAGCTTAAACTCCGATCGCCGAATTGTGTCAGGATGACGCTACGGCATCTTCGTTTCCGCTGGAACGGTTGAGCAGAGAACATATTATGAACGTATGGCCGTTCTCAGCACTCGCGAAAAGCTGGCGATCCTTTCGGATGCCGCAAAGTATGATGCATCCTGCGCATCCTCAGGGGCGGCGAAACGCAATTCGCTGAAGTCGGGCGGCATAGGTTCGACTGAAGGCTCCGGCATCTGCCATGCCTATGCGCCGGACGGCCGCTGTATCTCGCTGCTGAAGATCCTTCTGACCAACTTCTGCATCTACGATTGCTCGTACTGCATCAATCGTTCGTCCTCCAATGTGAAGCGCGCCCGTTTCACGGTGGATGAGGTCGTGCAGCTCACGCTGAATTTTTACAAGCGCAACTATATCGAGGGCCTGTTTTTGTCTTCCGGCGTCATCCGCTCGCCGGATGAGACGATGGGCGAGATGGTGGAGATCGCGCGGCAGTTGCGCGAGGTGCACAAGTTCGGCGGCTATATCCACCTCAAGACCATTCCCGAATGCGCGCCGGAATTGCTGGATGCGGCGGGTAAGTATGCCGACCGTTTGTCGATCAATGTCGAACTGCCGACCGATGAGGGCGTAAAGCGGCTCGCGCCGGAAAAGAAGCCGGAAACGATCCGGCTGTCGATGGCGAATCTGCGTTCGCGGATCGAGGAGAAGTCCGAGCCTACCATGAAGACCAAGCGCCGCGAGCGCTTTGCGCCGGGCGGGCAATCCACGCAGATGATCGTGGGGGCCGACCAGACGACCGATGCGACGATCCTCAAGACCAGCGCGCGTCTTTACGGCTCCTATCATCTGCGCCGCATTTATTTCTCCGCCTTCAGCCCGATTCCGGATTCGTCCGCTGCCCTTCCGTCGATGAAGCCGCCGTTGATGCGCGAGCATCGGCTGTATCAGGCGGATTGGCTCATGCGCTTTTACGGGTTTTCGGAACAGGAGATCGTTGCCGATCAGGCCGACGGCATGCTCGATCTGCAGGTCGATCCCAAGCTCGCCTGGGCGCTGGCCAATCGTGGACAGTTTCCGCTGGATGTGAACCGCGCCAGCCGGGAGATGCTGCTGCGCGTGCCGGGGCTTGGCACCAAGGCGGTGACGAAGATCCTGGAAGTGCGGCGTTATCGCCGTCTCAGGCTGGAAGATGTCGGCAAGCTCTGCGCGTCCGTTGCCAAGGTGCGGCCGTTCCTTGTGGCGGAAGGCTGGTCGCCGGGCGGGCTGACCGACACGCAGCATTTGCGCCAGAAGCTGGTGCCAAAACCGCAACAGCTGAGCCTGTTCTGATGGGCGCCCAGCCGAAGCCACTCCCCTTCTCCTTCGATGCCCTGCTCGATGGCGAAACGGATTTCGCCGGCTGGCGCGACGCTGCGCGGCGGCTTGCGCTGAACGAGGTGCCGTCGGATCGCGTGACATGGTCGACTGGCAGCAATGGCGATCTGTTCGGTTCGCGCGAGCCGCTGCCCGATGTGCCTGATGGCGCGACAATGAACGTGCCGCGCGCCTTCGTGGATTTGGCCGAACTGGTAATCTGCCATTCCGACCCGCAGCGCTTTGCCCTGCTCTATCGCATCCTGTTCCGGCTGCGATCCGACCACGATCTGATGAAGATCGCGTCCGACCGCGACATCATCCGCTTAAGCGAGATGGCAAAAAGCGTGCGCCGCGACATTCACAAGATGCGCGCTTTCGTGCGCTTCCGGCAGATCGTGGAAGGCGAGGTCGAGCGCTATGTCGCTTGGTTCGAGCCGCAGCATCACATCGTCGAGCGCAACGCGCCCTTTTTCCAGCGCCGCTTCACCGGCATGAATTGGACGATCCTGACGCCGGAGCTTTCGGCCGACTGGGATGGCGAAACCCTGCGCTTCGGGCCGGGTGCCGAGAAGCGGGACGCGCCGAGCGACGATGACCTCGAAGCGCTGTGGAAGACCTATTACGCCAACATCTTCAATCCCGCGCGGCTGAAGGTAAAGGCGATGCAGGCGGAGATGCCGAAGAAATATTGGCGGAACCTGCCGGAGGCCACGCTCATTCCTGATCTGATCGCGGGCGCTGAGAAGTCCGCTCAGGAGATGATAGCCAGGATGCCGACCATCCCAGCCCCTCATCATGAAACCGTGCGCGCCAAGCACTGGTCCAAGGCCGAGCCCGAAATCGGCGATGGCGCGGATGCCACCACGATCGACGAGTTGCGCGATGCAGCCAAGGGCTGCCGCCGCTGTCCGCTCTGGGCGAATGCCACGCAGACCGTGTTCGGCGAAGGTCCCGATGACGCGCGCATCGTCTTTGTCGGCGAACAACCGGGTGACCAGGAGGATATCGCCGGGCGCCCGTTCGTCGGTCCTGCCGGCAAGGTGTTCGATGGCGTGCTGGAAGAAGCCGGCGTCGATCGCTCCATCACCTATGTCACCAATAGCGTGAAACACTTCAAGTTCGAACTGCGCGGCAAACGCCGCATCCACGCCAAGCCCAATGCCGGCGAAGTTAGTGCCTGCCGCTGGTGGATCGATCACGAGCTGAAACTGATCAAGCCGGATCTGGCCGTGGCGCTGGGCGCAACGGCCGCATTGTCACTGCTCGGCAAGGCAATCGCAGTCACCAAGATGCGTGGTCAGGTGGTGACGCGCGAGGATGGTCTGCGCGTGTTCTTGACGATCCACCCGTCGTTTATCCTGCGCATTCCCGATCCGCGCGACAAGGAAGCCGAACATGCCCGGTTTGTCGCCGATATGCACGCGGTGAAGAAACTGATGGCGGCGTAAACACTGCCCCAATAAGGCTGACGCCTAGATCGCGCAGAGATGGCAGAAGCGGACAGTTTGACCGATCTTTGCAGTGATTGGTGACCGGTGTGTTGCGATGGAAGCTGTAGTCCAATTAGCGACTGTTCGCACTTCATCTCCACTGAGGCTCACAGCTACTCGAACGTCACCTCAGCTTGATGAATCAGGAGAAATCAGAAACTTTGTCATGAACGGGTGCGAGGCACTGTCATGTTTCACGTCAAAGCATTGCTGACACTCTCGAAAGACGTGCCCTATCCCAAGTCTGACGGCGTTCGGACAGGCTATGATCCGTATCACAAGTTTCCTGGCGTGGACTATCTTGCCACCGGATTTCACACCTATACCGATGATCAAATCCATTACCCCGGCGAGAGTCTGATCGCCTCAATTGTGTTCCCGAGCTGGGAGTTTTTCGGCCCCTCTATCCACGTTGGCGACGTGTTTGAGATCCGTGAGTTGGACAAGGTTGTTGGCCGGGGTGTCGTCCAGGCCATAGCGCCGGCATAGATCGCGTCGGAAGCCGCCATCCAAGCGATTGACTTAAGAGCCACCTTTCACCGCCCTGCCCGCCACATACACTTCGCGCACGGCACGGTCGTCGCCCAGCGTTTGCAGCAGGAAGAGTTCTTCCGCCAGCGAGCGAACCGTTTCCATGCGCAGCGCCATGGTCGGCGTCACGGACGCATCGAGTACAACGAGATCGGCGTCGGTGCCGGCGTCCAGTGTGCCGACCTTGTCGCTGATCGACAGCGCTTCGGCATTGCCGCGCGTGATCTGCCAGAAGGAGGCGAGCGGGTTAAGCTTTTCGCCTTGCAGCGCGATGACCTTGTAGGCTTCGTCCATGGTGCGCAGCAGCGAATAGTTGGTGCCGCCCCCGACATCGCTGGCGACGGCAACGCGCAGTGGCTTCTCGCGGCGATTGTAGCGGTGATAGGCAAACAGGCCGGAGCCCAGGAACAGGTTGGATGTCGGGCAGAACACGGCGACGGAGCCGCTGTCAGACAGCGCATCGGCTTCACGTTCAGACAAATGGATACAGTGGCCGAACAGGCTCCTCGGGCCGGTCAGGCCGTAATGTTCGTAGATGGCGGTGTAGTCCTGTAGGCCGGGATAGAGCGCCATGGTCTCGGCGATCTCGGCGTGGTTTTCCGACAAATGCGTCTGCACGTGGCAATCGGGATACTCGTGCGCCAGCGCACCGGCGGCTTCTAGCTGTTCGGGCGTCGAGGTCAGCGCGAAACGGGGCGTGATGGCGTAACGCTGGCGGCCGCGATTGTGCCAGGTTTCGATCAGCGCCTTTGAGTCGTCATAAGCCGTTTGCGCGGTGTCGAGCACCGCGTCCGGCGCATTGCGGTCCATCATCACCTTGCCGGCGA
>DCDI01000062.1:14445-29124 GCA_002316345.1 Phyllobacteriaceae bacterium UBA1059
CATCATGTTGCGAGTGTGTGCCTCCTCGAAGATTGCTTCGGCGGAAGACTTGTGCACCGAGCAATAGGCAGCGACCGTCGTAGTGCCGTGCCGTATGCTCTCGTCGAGGAACAGACGCGCGATGCGGCGGCCGTGCTGGGCATTGCGGAACTTGGATTCTTCCGGGAAGGTGTAGGTGTTGAGCCAGTCCAGCAGTTCCGTGCCGTAGGAAGCGATGACCTGCATTTGCGGCATGTGGACATGCGCGTCGATGAAGCCCGGCAGGATCAGATGCGGCCGGTGATCGATGATCTCCGCGCCCTTGCCTGCCACCTGCGACACGCGATCATAGGCACCGGCTTGCACGATCAAGCCATCGCGCACCAGCACCGCACCATCCTCATCGTAAGAACAGGCAGCAAGATCATCGCGGCTTTCCGGGCGGCGGAGAAACCACAGCACGCGGCCTCGGATCAGCGTTTCACGCATCGACAAACCTATCCTTCATCATTGCGTGCCGTGTTTCGTCCGGTCTGTTCGGCAATGCAAGCGATGGCAGTGATTCAATCGGCTGATCTGCTTGCCACGCAAAGCTGCCATGCACTCTACATTGGAACAGTTCTAAACTAGCGGCATTGGTGCTATAGAAAGCGAAGGGAAAGGAACCCATCATGAAAATGCACCAGACCAAGAACGACACGCCTTCCAATACCAAGCAAGTCTCGATCGAGCTGCTGAACGCGCGCCTTGCCGACGCCATCGACCTCGCGCTGATCACTAAGCAGGCGCATTGGAACCTCAAGGGTCCGCGTTTCATCGCGATCCACGAACTTCTGGATCAGTTCCGCACTGCGATCGACGAGCATGTCGACATTATCGCAGAACGCGCCGTGCAGCTTGGCGGTACGGCGCTTGGTACCAAGGAGACGGTGTCAGAAAAGAGCAAGCTGACGGCCTATCCCACCGGTATCTACAAGATCGAGGATCATCTGGCCGCTTTGATCGACCGCTATGCCGACACGGCGAATGCCGTTCGCAAGTCGATCGACGAGGCTGACGAAGCGGGTGATGCCGACACCGCCGACATCTTCACCGCCTTCTCGCGTGTGCTCGACAAGAACCTCTGGTTCCTGGAAGCGCATGTGCAGGAAGCTGCCTGACATCCCAAAGCGAGCGGCTGAAACGGCCGCTCGCTTTTTGTTTGAAGGGTCGTCACCGAAAGCCCTGAACTGAGCCGTTTAACGACGCTTCGACGCACCTCGATCCGACCGAATCCTATTTCTGGCGCGCAAACCACGCATTTGCGACACGGCCCACTTTCCTCCTGATTTTCCTGTCCACCGCGCGAAAACTTTGTCTTTCCTGGGTAATTTTACGAGGAAAGATGGAAAAATTTGGCGCATCCGGGGTTACGATACCCTGTTTGCGACGGTATCAATTACGCCATGCCATGTCGCATCCCATCGGGTGACAGGGGCCCGGCGCCTTGTCATACTCGCCTTCAATGAAGCCGGTTTAATCGGCTCAACCACCGACAGAGTGAGGAACAAACGCATGTCCAACGAACTCGATTTCTTGAGCCGCAGCGTTGCATCGGGCCGGTTGAGCCGACGCGATTTTCTCGGCCGGGCGGCAGCGCTCGGCGTCAGCGCCACCTTCGCCAATGGCTTGCTGGCGAGTTCCGCAAAGGCGCAGGCACCGCAAAAAGGCGGCGCTTTGCGCATGGGTCTGGTGGGCGGCGAATCCACCAACAGCCTCGACCCCGCAACCATCCTGACCCAGGTGCCGCAGAACTTTTCCTCGACCTGGGGCGAACTGCTGGTGGTCCAGTCACCGACCGATGGATCGGCACAGCCGGTCCTCGCGGAGTCCTGGGATTCCTCGCCGGATGCGGCTGAATGGAGCTTCAAGATCCGCAAGGGCGTGACGTTCCACAACGGCAAGGAAATGAAGCCCGAAGACGTGGCGCAGACCATCCGCCGCCATGCCGACGCCAACACCAAATCGGCAGCCCTTGGCGTGCTGGGCGACATCAAGGAAGTGAAGGTCGACGGCGACAATGTCGTGTTCCAGCTGCAGCGCGGCAATGCCGACCTGCCGCTGCTTTTGACTGACTACCACCTCATCATCCAGCCCAATGGCGGCTTCGACAATCCGGCCGATGGTATCGGCACCGGCCCTTACAAGGTCGAGGTCGACGAGCCGGGCGTGCGTCACATGTCGACGAAGTATGACGGCTATTGGCGCGACGATGTCGGCCATGTCGATTCCGTCGAAGTCATCGTGATGAACGACAACACGGCCCGCATGGCAGCACTTCAGTCCGGCCAGGTTCACATCATCAACCGCGTCGAACCGAAGACCGTGGCGCTTCTAGCCCGCGCGCCGGGCGTGAAGATCGTCAGCGTCCCCTCCAAGGGCCACTATGTCTTCCTGATGCATTGCAACACCGCGCCGTTCGACAATGCCGACTTGCGCATGGCGCTGAAGCTCGCCATTGATCGCGAGCAGATGGTGCAGCAGATCCTGCAGGGCCATGCCTCCGTGGGCAACGACTTCCCGATCAACAAGAGCTATGCGCTCTTCCCCGAAGGCATCGAACAGCGCGCTTACGATCCGGAAAAGGCCAAGTTCCATTATCAGAAGTCCGGCCACAGCGGCCCGCTCGTGCTGCAAACCTCCGACGTTGCCTTCCCCGGCGCCGTGGATGCCTCGCAGCTCTTCCAGCAGCAGGCGCAGAAGGCCGGCATTCAGATCGAGGTCAAGCGCGAGCCGGGCGACGGATACTGGACCGAAGTCTGGAACAAACAGCCGTTCTGCGCTTCCTATTGGGGTGGCCGCGCGACGCAGGATTCCATGTATTCGACGGCCTATGTCAAAGGCGCGGATTGGAACGACACCCGCTTCTTCGACGAAGGCTTCGACAAGATCATCCTCCAGGCGCGCGCCGAACTCGACGACACCAAGCGCGCCGCGCTTTACCGCGACGCCGCAACCAAAGTGCGCGACGATGGCGGCTTGATCCTGCCGATGTTCAACGACTTCATCGATGCGCATCGCGAGGAAGTTCAGGGCTGGGTGGTCGATCCCAACCATGAAACCTCCAACCTGAAGGCCGCGATCCGCGTCTGGCTCCAGGCCTGAGTTTCATGGGGGGTGCAACCGTCGCAAAACTGATCGCCCAGCGTGTTGCGCTGGGCGTTCTTCTCCTTCTGGCCGTGTCGGTGTTGATCTTCGCCGGCACGCAGATCCTTCCGGGCGATGTCGCCCAGTCCATTCTCGGTCAGGCTGCAACGCCGCAAGCGTTGGAAAACCTGCGCCGCGAGCTGGGGCTCAACGATCCCGCTTACATCCGCTATTTCCGCTGGCTGTTCGGCATCCTGCAAGGTGATCTCGGCACCGCGTTGTCGAACAAACGCGACATCGCAACGGCCCTGAGCGGACGCCTGGCGAACACGCTCTTCCTTGCAGCCTGCGCCGCCGTCGTGTCGGTGCCGCTGGCCATCCTGCTCGGCCTGTTGGCGGTGCGCTATCGCAACGGCATCATCGACAAGGCGATTTCCGGCTTTGCGCTGGCCTCGACCTCGCTGCCGGAATTCTTCATCGGCTATCTGCTGATCCTGGTTTTTGCCGTGAAGCTGCAATGGTTTCCCGCGAGCTCGACCGTTTATGACAGCATGAGCTTCCTGCAACGGCTTCAGGCCGTGGTGCTGCCGGCAACCGCGCTGACCCTGGTTGTGCTCGCCCATATGATGCGCATGACGCGTGCGGCCGTGCTCAACGTGATGCAGTCGGCTTACATCGAAACGGCCGAGCTGAAGGGCCTGAGCCCGCTCAAGATCATCCGCCGCCACGCGTTCCCGAACGCCATCGCGCCGATCATCAATGTGGTGATGCTCAACCTCGCTTTCCTCGTGGTGGGCGTGGTCGTGGTGGAAGTGATCTTCGTTTATCCCGGCATGGGGCAGTATCTCGTCGACCACGTCTCCAAGCGCGACGTGCCGGTCGTACAGGCGGTCGGTTTGATCTTCGCGGCCGTCTACATCACGCTCAACATGGTGGCCGACATCGCCGCGATCCTCGCTAATCCCCGTCTGAGGCATCCGAAATGAGCATCGCCCGTATCCCCATCGGCGCGTTGATCGGATTGGTCCTCACCGCGATGTTCCTGATCATGGCGATCTTCGCGCCATGGATCGCACCCTTCGGCAATGGCGAGATCGTCGGCGAAGTTTGGGCGCCGATGTCATCAGCGCATTGGCTCGGCACCGACAATATCGGCCGCGATCTGCTCACACGCATCATCTATGGCGCGCGCACCACGATCTTCATCGCGGTGCTGGCCACTGCGCTGTCCTTTACGCTGGGCGCCGTGCTCGGCTTCACCGCAGCCGTGGTCGGTGGATGGTTCGACACGATCATGTCGCGCTTCGTCGACCTCCTTATGTCGATCCCGACGCTGATCTTCGGCCTCGTCGTTCTGTCGGTTCTGCCTTCCACCATGCTGACCCTGATCTTGGTAATGGGCATCCTCGATTCCACCCGCGTGTACCGCCTGTCGCGCGCGGTTGCGGTCGACATCAACGTCATGGATTTCGTGGAAGCGGCGCGCCTGCGCGGCGAAGGCACGGGCTGGGTTATCTTCCGCGAGATCCTGCCCAACGCCCTGTCGCCGCTGATTTCCGAACTCGGTCTGCGCTTCATCTATGCCGTGCTGTTCCTGTCGGCGCTTTCCTTCCTGGGCCTCGGCGTTCAACCGCCGAACGCGGATTGGGGCGGCATGGTGAAGGAAAACAAGGATGGCATCGTGTTCGGCATCGGCGCGGCCCTCATCCCGGCCGCTGCCATCGCGGCGCTGGCGATCTCCGTCAACCTCGTGGCGGACTGGGTGCTGAACCGGACCACCTCGTTAAAGGGAGGCCGTGGTTGATGGCTGAAGCACAATCAAGAGCCCGGCCCAAACCACGTGCCGACGGCGCCCTGCTCGACATCCGCAACCTGCGCATCGAGGCAACCGTCTATCCGCCCGGCGAGAAACCGCGCGACGTCGTTCTGGTGGACGACGTTTCGCTCAAGCTCGAACGTGGCAAGGTGCTCGGCCTGATCGGCGAATCCGGTGCCGGCAAGTCCACGATCGGCCTGTCTTCCATGGGCTTCGGCCGTGGCGGCGTGCGTCTCACCGGTGGCGAGATCCTGCTGAACGGGCGTGACTTGCGCAAAACCGGCGCCGGTGGTCTGCGCCGGATGCGCGGGCGCGAAGTCTGCTATGTCGCACAATCGGCGGCCGCTGCCTTCAACCCCGCGCACAAGCTGATGGACCAGGTGGTGGAAGCCGCCCTGGAACATCGCGTTCTCTCTCGCGCCGCAGCCGAAAAGCGCGCGATCGAACTCTTCCGCAAGCTCAGCCTGCCGAACCCCGAAACGATCGGCGAGCGCTATCCGCACCAGGTGTCCGGCGGCCAGCTGCAGCGCGTCATGACCGCGATGGCGCTGTGCTCGGAGCCGGACCTGATCGTCTTCGACGAGCCGACCACCGCGCTCGACGTGACGACGCAGATCGACGTGCTGGCGGCGATCAAGGAAGCAATCCGCGATACGCATGTGGCGGCGCTCTACATCACCCATGATCTGGCCGTCGTCGCGCAGGTGTCCGACGAAATCATGGTGCTGCGTCATGGCAAACTGGTGGAATGGGGCGGCACGCACCAGATCATCAAGGAACCGCGCCAGGCCTATACGAATGCACTCGTTTCCGTGCACCAGATCGAGCATCAGGAACATGCGCCGGGCGTGACGCCCGTTTTGTCGGTGAAGAACGTGACGGCCTCTTACGGCGGCGGCACGGTCAAGGTGCTGAAGAACGTCTCGGTCGATGTGTTCCCTGGCCAGACCCTGGCCGTTGTCGGCGAATCCGGTTCCGGCAAATCGACGCTCGCCCGCGCCATCACCGGCCTGCTGCCGCCGATGGAAGGCTCGATCACCTTCGACGGCCGCAGGCTGGGCAACAAGCTCAGCGACCGTACGCGCAACGATCTGCGTGAATTGCAGATGATCTACCAGATGGCGGATGTCGCGATGAATCCGCGCCAGACCGTCGGCACGATCATCGGCCGACCGCTCGAATTCTACTTCAAGATGCGCGGCCGCGAGCGCGACCAGCGCGTGGCCGAACTGCTTGAAAAAATCGAGATGGGCAAGGGCTATGCCGACCGCTATCCGGCCGAACTCTCCGGCGGCCAGAAACAGCGCGTCTGCATCGCCCGAGCGCTCGCCGCCAAGCCCAAGCTGATCATCTGCGACGAGGTCACCAGCGCGCTTGATCCATTGGTGGCGCATGGCATCCTCGAACTGCTGCTTGGCCTGCAGGCGGAAGAAGACGTCGCATACCTCTTCATCACGCATGACCTCGCTACCGTGAAGTCGATCGCCGACTCCATTGCCGTGATGTATCGCGGCGAGGTCGTGCGCTATGGCTCCAAGAGCACCGTGCTCACCCCGCCCTTCGACGATTACACGGACCTTCTCCTGCGCTCCGTTCCCGAAATGGAGATCGGCTGGCTGGAAAAGGCGATCCAGGGTCGCAAGATGGCAGGCGCAGGCAATTGACCTTAGCCAGCTAAACGACAAATGTTGTTTTCAAGACTTTCCACGTCGTTCCGGTCCATCGTCGGAACGACGTTTTGCTTACAGGAGTATCCATGTCAGAACTCGACTTCCTCAGCCGCCGTGTCATGACTGGCCAGCTGTCGCGCCGTGACTTTCTTGGACGTGCTGCAGCACTGGGCGTCTCGGCTGCGTTCGCCAATACGATGCTGTCGAGCGCCGCGCAGGCGCAAAGCCCCGTTCGCGGCGGCATTCTGCGCGCCGGTCTGCAGGGTGGCGAATCCACCAACAGCCTCGATCCGGCGCTCAACCTCAGCCAAGTGCCGTTCAACTTCTGCAAGCAGTGGGGCGAGTTCCTGTTCCGCCTGACGCGTGACGGTGGCCTCGAAAATCGCATCGCGGAAGAAGCTGGCCCATCGTCGGACGCCAAGACCTGGACGATGAAGATCCGCCAGGGGGTGGAGTTCCACAACGGCAAGACGGTAACGGCCGAGGACGTGGCGGCGACCATCGAGCGCCACGCCGACAAGAACTCAAACTCCGGCGCGTTCGGCATTCTCGGCAATGTCGACACGATCAAGGCGAGTGGCAACGAGGTCGTGATCACGCTCAAGGAGCCCGACGCCGAGTTCAACTATCTTCTTGCCGACTACCATCTGCTGATCCAGCCGAATGGCGGCAAGGACAACCCGACATCGGGCATCTCAGCCGGCCCCTACAAGGTGACAGTGGACGAGCCGGGCATCCGCTATGGCGGCAAGCGGTTCGAGAACTTCTGGGACAAGGAGCATATGGGCTTCGCCGACCAGGTCGAGATCATCGTGATGAACGATCCGACGGCACGTATGGCAGCGCTCCAAAGCGGTCAGGTGCACTTCATCAACCGCGTCGAGCCGAAGATCGTCGACCTTGTGAAGCGCCTGCCGGGCGTGTCGATCGAGAACGTGTCGGGCAAGGGTTATTATCCCATCAACATGTTCTGCGACACGCCGCCTTTCGACAACAAGGATCTGCGCATGGCGCTGAAGCTTGCGGTGGATCGCGAGCAGATGCTGCAAACGATCCTGCGCGGCTATGGCACGGTAGGCAACGACTTTCCCGTCAACAAGGCCTATCCGCTCTTCCCCGAAGGGATCGAACAGCGCGTCTTCGACCCGGAAAAGGCGGCCGAGTTCTATAAGAAATCGGGTCACAGCGGCTCGATCCTCTTGCGCACCTCCGACGTCGCCTTCCCGGGCGCCATCGACGCGGCGCAGCTGTTCCAGCAAAGTGCCGCCAAATGCGGCATCACGATCGAGGTGCGCCGCGAACCAGGTGACGGCTATTGGTCGGAAGTCTGGAACAAGCAGCCTTTCTGCCTGTCCTATTGGGGTGGTCGGGCGACGCAGAATCAGATGTACACCACCGGCTACACGTCGAATGCCGACTGGAACGACACGCGTTTTAAAAACCCGCAGATGGACCAGATGGTGGTGGCATCGCGTGGCGAACTCGACGAAGAGAAGCGCAAGGGCATCTATCGCGACATGGCCGTGCTGATGCGCGACGAAGGCGGGCTGATCGTACCCTTCTTCAACGACTTCATGGACGCCGTCGCCACGAATAAGGGTNNGGTCGGCGGCTACAACAAGCACGTCGCTGGCGAGTTGATGGACGGCTACAGCCTGGCGGAATGCTGGGCAACCGCCTAATCATCTAAGGGATTACACCGAGGCAGCGGGCAACCGCTGCCTCCTGCGTTTCAGGAGCTGCCATCATGGCGCTGAACAACAAGCTTCTCCTCATCATCCTTGATGGCCTTCCCTGGCGCAACTGGCGCCGCTTCATGGGCAATCTGGAGGGATGGGTGCAGTCAGGCGATGCGCGCGTGTGGAAGATGCGCTCCGTCCTGCCGTCGATCTCGGCCTGCTGCTATGCCTCGATCCACACCGGCGTGCCGCCGCAGGTGCATGGCGTCCTGTCGAACTCGATCCGCCACCGCGTCCAGCAGCCGGACATCTTTTCCGAAGTGACGAAGGCTGGCGGCAAGACGGGTGCGGTGACACATTCCTACTGGTCCGAGTTCTTCAAGCGCTTCCCCTTCGATACGATCGAAGACCTGGAATATGACGAGCCCGGCAGCCCGATCACGCATGGCCGCTTCCACACAATGAGCGGCTACAACCTGCGCAACCAGATGACGCCGAGCGACATCGACCTGTTCGCAACCTTGACCATGCTGACCAAGCGCCACGGCATCGACTACGGCATTCTCCACACCTGCACGCTGGACTCGATGGGCCATCGCTACGGCCATGACTGCCACGAAATGGATGAGGCGTTGGTGATGATGGACGTTATGCTGGCAGCCTTCCTCCCCGGCTGGCTGAAGGCGGGCTACGAGGTCATCGTCACCGCCGACCACGGCCAGACCGACCGCGGCCACCACGGCGGCCATGACGACGAAATGCAGGATTTCGCGTTGTATTACTTTGGCAAGGGCAAAGGCCCATCCGAAGACACGCTGCTCGATCAGCTGCAGCTGGCGCCCACCGTGCTGACGAGGCTCGGGGTGCCGGTGCCCGACACGATGAAGGCGAAGTCGTTTCTAAGCTGAGACAAGGACATGACGCCGGACCAGTTGCGCACGATCTATGAGGCTTACATAGACTGTTTGAACAGGCAGGATTTGCCACAGCTTGGAGCGTTTGTCGCCGGCGATGTGCACTACAACGGCGGGCTGATCGGCTTGTCCGGCTACCAGCAGATGCTGGAAAAGGATCACCGCGACATTCCAGATCTTAGCTTCAACATCCTGATGCTTGTTGCTGAAGGATCCACGATCGCCGCAAGGCTGCAATTCAACTGCACGCCGCGAGCCGAGTTTCTAGGATTACCCGTCAACGGGCAAAGGGTGTCGTTCTGCGAGAACGTCTTCTACCGTTTCGAAGCCGGCAAGATCCATGAGGTCTGGTCGGTGATCGACAAGGCGGCAATCGAAGCGCAACTCGGCGGCTAGTTCCGGCAGTTCTCTTCGCTTCGAGAAGCCTTCGCTCCAAACGCCACGCAAACAAAAAGGCCGCCCTTTCGAGCGGCCTTTTTGCCCTCCGATCTCGACGGGGCTTCAAGCCGCCTGTTCGAGATCCGTTTTCCAGGTGCCGGTGGCTGCCAGCGAGTTCATGCGGGCGCGGTGGGTGAAGGCGCGCTGGCCGACGGCGACGTTTTCGGTCTTGCCGCTCCAAGCCTGAAGCGCTGCGGCCTGTAGTGCGCGGCCGTAGGAGAAGGTGAGCTTCCACGGCAGGTCGTAATTGGCGTTCATGGCCGAGAGATGCGCGGTGGCTTCTTCGTCGGACTGGCCACCCGACAGGAAGGCGACGCCCGGAACGGCGGAGGGTACGGTGGCCTTGAGCACGCGCACGGTCTTTTCCGCGACTTCCTCGATCCCGGCCTTACGGGCGTTCTTGCCGTCGATGATCATGTTCGGCTTCAGGATCATGCCTTCAAGCGAAACGCGCGCGTCGTAGAGCTCGTCGAACACGGTCTTCAGAACCCACTGGGTGACCTCGGCGCAGCGATCGATCGAATGATCGGCTGGCGCGACGTCCATCAGCACTTCCGGCTCGACGATCGGCACGATGCCGGCTTCCTGGCAAAGGGCGGCATAGCGGGCGAGCGCCTGGGCGTTCTGCTTCACCGCGCCCCAGGTCGGAACGCCTTCGGCAATCGCGATCACGCCGCGCCATTTGGCAAAGCGCGCGCCGAGGCCGTAATACTCGGCCAGACGTTCGCGCAGGCCATCGAGGCCTTCGGTAATGCTTTCGCCGGGAAAGTTCGTGAGATCCTTGGCGCCGGCATCGACCTTGATGCCAGGAATGGAGCCGGAAGCCTTGATGAGGTCTGCGAGCGGCGTGCCGTCGACGGCCTTCTGGCGCAGGGTTTCGTCGTACAGAATGACGCCGGAGATGTACTTGCTCATCGCCTCGTCGGAGCGGAACAGCATTTCGCGGTAATCGCGACGGCTGTCAGCCGTGGACTCGACCTTGATCGCATCGAAGCGCTTCTTGATGGTGCCGGAGCTTTCGTCCGCGGCAAGGATGCCCTTGCCGTCGGCAACCATGGCCACTGCGATGTCTTCAAGCCGTTCGCTCATTGCTGTCTCCTGCTGGGGTTGGTGCGGCCATACCAGAAGCAACCAAGAAGGGGAACAGCACCTAAAACGTTGAACCGATTGAAACTTTTTTCAATCGGTTTAGACCCCGAAGACGCCGCATGAAGCGCGCCGCGTCTTCGGCTTCAAGCGGCCTCAGGCCTGCTTGAGAACCTGCACGCCCGGCAGATCCTTGCCTTCCATCCACTCCAGGAAAGCGCCGCCGGCCGTCGAGACATAGGTGAAGGCTTCTTCCACACCGGCATGGTTGAGCGCCGAGACCGTGTCGCCGCCACCGGCGATCGAGACGAGGTCGCCAGCCTTGGTGCGCTCGGCCGCATGCTGAGCGGCGGCGACCGTCGCCTTGTCGAACGGCGCGATCTCGAAGGCGCCGAGCGGGCCGTTCCAGACCAGCGTCTTGGCCTTGTCGATCCACTGGTTGACGGCCTTCACCGTATCCGGGCCGACATCGAGGATCATCGCATCGCCGGGCACCGCATCCACCGACACGACTTCGTTGGCGGCATTGGCCTTGAACTCGCGGGCGACAACGGCGTCGGTCGGCAGGACGATGGCGCAGCCGGCCTTTTCGGCAGCAGCGAGGATGGTTTTTGCGGTGTCGGCAAGGTCATGCTCGCAAAGCGACTTGCCGACATCTACCCCTTGAGCGGCCAGGAACGTGTTGGCCATGCCCCCGCCGATCACCAGCGCGTCGACGCGTGTCACGAGGTTCTGCAGGAGGTCGATCTTGGTGGAAACCTTTGCGCCGCCGACAATCGCCACGACCGGCTTTTCCGGCGAGCCCAAGCCCTTCTCCAGCGCATCGAGCTCGGCCTGCATGGTGCGGCCGGCATAAGCGGGCAGAAGATGGGCAAGGCCCTCGGTGGAGGCATGGGCGCGATGGGCGGCCGAGAAGGCGTCGTTGACGAAGATGTCGCCGGATTTTGCCAGCGCCTTGGCGAAGTTTGGATCGTTCTTTTCCTCGCCCTTGTGGAAGCGGGTATTCTCGAACAGCAGGATGTCGCCGCCCTGGATCGCATTGGCAGACGCCTCAGCCTTGTCGCCAATGCAGTCTTCCACGAAGGCGACCGGGCGGCCGAAGATGCCGGCTGCGGCTTCTGCAATCGGCTTCAGCGAATATTGCGCGTCGGGCGCCCCTTTCGGGCGGCCGAAATGAGCGAGCAGGATGATGCGCGCGCCCTTGTCGGCCAGTTCGGTGATCGTCGGCTTCACACGCTCGACGCGGGTCGCATCAGACACCTTGCCGTCCTGCATCGGCACGTTGAGATCAACGCGCACCAACACGCGCTTGCCGTTCACATCCGCGTCGTCCAGCGTCCGAAAAGCCGCCATATGCCCGAAACTCCCTGTCCTGATTTGTGCGCGGAATAGACCGCAGGCGCTCCATTCGCGCAAGCCGCATCGGACCGGCAAAATCGATTAAAGGATCATAAGAAAAAGGGCGCTCGGCCGATGCCGAACGCCCTTCGATCAGGATGGTGGTGCCCGAACCGGCTTAAATCAGCTTGCCCATGGCAACGGCCGTGTCGCACATGCGGTTCGAGAAGCCCCACNNGGGGGGGGGGGGGAAGGGGGGAGGGGGGGGGGGGGGGGGGGGGGGGGGGGGGGGGGGGGGGGGGGGGGGGGGGGGGGTGAGGGGGGTGGTCGAGAACCCCCACTCGTTGTCGTACCAGGCCAGGATGCGCACGAAGTTGCCTTCGAGAACCTTGGTCTGGTCGAGCGCGAAGGTCGAGGAATGCGGATCGTGGTTGAAGTCGATCGAGACATTCGGCTGGTCGGTGACAGCCAGCACGCCCTTTAGCGGACCGTTGGCGGCAGCCGTGACGGCTTCGTTGATCTCGGCAACCGTGGTGTTGCGCGAAGCCACGAACTTGAGGTCGACCACCGACACGTTCGGGGTCGGCACGCGGATCGAGGAGCCGTCGAGCTTGCCCTTGAGTTCCGGTAGAACCAGGCCGACGGCCTTGGCGGCGCCGGTCGAGGTCGGGATCTGCGACAGCGCAGCAGCGCGGGCGCGGTAAAGATCCTTGTGCATCGTGTCGAGCGTCGGCTGATCCCCCGTATAGGAGTGGATCGTGGTCATGAAGCCCTTCTCGATCCCCACAGCCTGGTGCAGCACGTAAGCAACCGGCGCCAGGCAGTTGGTGGTGCAGGACGCATTCGAGATGACGATGTGGTCCTTGGTCAGCTTGTCGTGGTTGACGCCGTAAACAACCGTCAGGTCGGCGCCGTCGGCAGGAGCCGACACGATCACGCGCTTGGCACCAGCCTGAAGGTGGGCGGACGCCTTTTCCTTCGAGGTGAAGATGCCCGTGCATTCCAGGGCAATATCGACGCCGAGGTCGCCATGCGGCAGCTCAGCCGGGTTCTTTACCGCGGTGACCTTGATGCGCTTGCCATCCACCACGATCGCGTCGCCATCGACTTCGATCTTGCCGGGATACTTGCCGTGGATGGAATCGAAGCGCAGCAGATGCGCATTGGTTTCCACCGGGCCCAGATCGTTGATTGCCACGACTTCGATATCCTCGCGGCCATTCTCATGGATGGCGCGAAGGATGTTGCGGCCGATACGACCAAAACCGTTGATGGCAACTTTAACAGTCATTCCACTCTCCCAAAAAACTGGATCAGGCGATCAGCTGTGCTGTGTATGCGTTTCAATCAGGCGGCGAGACGCTTCTGCGCCGCTTCAGCAGCCGCATCCGCGGTGATGCCGAAATGCGGGTAAAGATCCTCGATGCTGCCGCTGGCGCCGAAATCGCTCATGCCGATGAAGACGCCGTCGGAGCCGATCAGGTGATCCCAGCCCTGGCGGATGCCGGCTTCGATCGCGATCTTCACCGAGGCATTGCCGATGATGGCGCGCTTGTACTCGTCGCTCTGTTCTTCGAACAGTTCCATGCAGGGAACGGACACGACGCGGGCAGCAATGCCGGCGGCCTTCAGCTTGTCGCGGGCTCCAACGGCGATCTCGACTTCCGAACCGGTCGCGAAGATCGTGACCTTGGCGTCGCTGTCACCGACGAGTTCGTAGGCGCCGCGCGCCGACTTGTTCTCGTCCGTATGCTCGGTGCGCAGAACCGGCAGGTTCTGGCGGGTAAGAGCCAGCGTCGAAGGCGTATCCTTCGACTCCAGCGCAGCCTGCCAGCATTCCACGGCTTCCACCGCATCGGCCGGACGCATCACATGATGGTTCGGGATGCAGCGAAGGGCTGCCAGATGCTCTACCGGCTGGTGGGTCGGGCCGTCTTCGCCAAGGCCGATCGAGTCATGCGTCATCACGAACACGACGCGGATATGCATCAGCGAGGCCAGACGCATCGACGGCCGCGCATAATCCGAGAAGGTCAGGAAGGTGCCGCCGTAAGGGATCGCACCGCCATGCAAGGCAATGCCGTTCATGGCAGCGGCCATGCCGTGCTCGCGGATGCCGTAGTAAACATAACGGCCGGAATAATCATCTGCCGAAAGCGGCTTGGTCTGGCTGGTCTTGGTGTTGTTGGAGCCGGTCAGATCGGCCGAACCGCCGATCGTATCGGGCACAACGCCGTTGATGACCTCGAGCGCCATTTCCGAGGACTTGCGGGTCGCAACCTTTGGCTTCTCGGCCGAGAGCTTCTTCTTGTATTCAACGATGGCTTCATCGAAGCCCGCCGGCAGGTCGCCACGGAAGCGGCGTTCGAACTCGCCCTTCAGTTCGGCATCCAGCGTGTTGAAGTGTTCCTGCCAGGCCTTGCACGACTTGGCGGCATTGAGGCCGGCCAGACGCCAGGCGTCGAGCACATCGGACGGCACCACGAAAGGCTCGGACCCCCAGTTGAGCGCCTTGCGGGTGGCCGTGATTTCTTCCGCGCCCAGCGGCGAACCATGCGCCTTGCTGGTACCGGCGCGGGTCGGCGCGCCGAAGCCGATCGTGGTGGGGCAAGCGATCAGGCTCGGCTTGTCGG
>DCDI01000042.1:0-4655 GCA_002316345.1 Phyllobacteriaceae bacterium UBA1059
TGCGGCGCGGCCGGCATAGTGACGGGCAGCGGCGTGGTCGCCGTGGCGCTCAGCTTCGAGATACAACCCGCGCAGGCCCAGCAGCCGCATTTCGGGATCGTCGAGCATCGCCTCGAACTTCTTGCGCGCGCCCTCGTGGTCGCCTTCCAGCATCGCCGTTTGCGCGTCCAACAGATGCACCAGCGGTTCCTGGTCGGCATTGATCAGCTTGGCCGCCTGCTTGCGCATCGACTTGGCCTTGGCCGCATCACCCGAACCAGCCGCGATCAAACCGGTCGACAGCGCCTGATAGCCGCGATCACGCCGACGCGTGCGGAAATAGCGGGTGACGGTATAAGGGCTTCTCCAAAGACCCTTTAGAACCCACCAAAGCAGCATCACACCGGCGACGATCGCCACGACGGTGACGGTCGCGACCATCAGCGAAACGCGATACTGATAACCGCCGAAGGTCATCATCATTTCTCCGGGACGGTCGGCCAGCCAGGTGAAGCCGAGACCAAAGGCGAAAACTGCAAGCAGGAAGACGAGAAGACGGATCATGAAGGGCGTCCTCAGGCCTTGAGCGCTTCGGCAAGCGCCTTGCCGACCAGATCATCCGCAGCCTGACGGGCGCGAACCTTGGCGATGAAGTCGGCACCGGCGCTCTTTGAGCCAGCCGGCAGAGTATCATATTCGGCAATCGCCTTCTCATAATCGCCGGCCTGCACCGCCGCTTCCAGGCGGGCAACGATCGCGCCGGGCTCATTGCCCTGCACATTGGCCCCGACCGGGCGAACTTCTACCAGATCGGTCGCACTCGACCACAGACGCGACACAACGCCGGCATTCTCCGGCTCGGTCTTGCCGGCAGCCACCATTGCGCTTGTGGCCTCCGTCAGTTCAGACGAAATCTCCGCACGCGTCGGCACGCCGGTGGCAGCCATGCCGCGCAGCGTGTCGGCTTCCGGTGCATTCGGGGCAGCCGCGACATAAGCGTCGAACTCGGTCTGGAACGGCTGGCCGCGATCGATCGCCGCCTTCAGCGCCGAAGCGGTAATTGCCAAGGCAAGGCGCGGATCGTTGGCGCGCTCTTCCACTCGCTGGCTCAAAGTCGCAAGCGACTGCTGCAATTCGCTCAGGCGTTGCTCATCCGCGCTGCCTGCCTGGGTGGCAGCTTGGCTTGCCGCTTGCAGGGACTGTTCCAGCGCGTCGATGCGGCCGTTCAGCGGCTGCAGATCAACTGGCTGTCCACCACTGCCGCCGTTCTGGCTGAGCTGTTGCAACTGCGCGGCCAGTTCGTCAATGCGGCTGGTGAGTGCCTGCGTGTCCCCACCTCCGCCAGACGCTTCACCGCCACCCTGCTGCAAGGCCGCTACTTGCGTGCGCAGCTGCTCGATCTCGGCTGAAACATCACCATTGCCGGCTGCCACCGGCGCCGTGTTGCGGGCAGCCTGAAGCTCGCCGACCTCGGCGCGTAAGGCTTCCAGATCGGCGGTCGAAGCGCCGCCGCTCACCGGTGCATCATTGTCGCGAAGACCGCTTCCCAGCAGCATCGAACCGCCCAGCGCCAGGGCGCCGCCGATCAAACCAGCCGCCAGAAGCGACCCGAAACCAGCCCCACGACGGGCAGGCGTTGCAGGTTCGGGCGTCACGGTTGACGCTGCCGCAGTTGGATGCACAGGCGGCTTTTCGTAATCTGGATCGTCATATGCGGCAGGTGTCTCGTAGGGATTGTGGGTTTCAACAGAGGCCGCTTCGACCACCGTTTCCTTGTCGGCTTCGATATCGCGATCTTCAGCCGAACGGTCCGCATGCAGCATGTCGCTGGTGGATTGCGCCGGCTGCTCGCCGTCATCCAGACGCAGGATCGGCGAATCCGCATGCGTGTCGACCAGCGCTTCATCGGCAAGCGAGGGTTCGGATTGAAACGGCTCGCCGCCCATGCGATCGGCCTGCGCATCGAAATAAACCTCGCCGGCCCGGGTCGCTGGACCGCGCTGCGGCTGGCCGGACAGATCCGTACCTTCTGTTTCGGTGAACGAAGGTGCGCCTCCTGTGGGCGAACCCTCAAACGGCCCGCCATCGCCAGGCGAAGCCGCGATCTTGGCTTCCGACGCATCCAGATCGATGGTGACGGGCTCCCGGCTGCTCTTCGAGTGCCGTGTGCTCGGTTTTTTCACCATGCTTCCCGTCTCCGCTCTGGTTTTCGGCACGCTGCCGGACAGACGAACATTTCGATATCACGATCTAGAACAGGAGGGTCACCTGAAAAGGGGTGCGGCAGCAAGCGCGGAGTCGCAGGCGCGGCTCAATGCGAGCCGGATGGCCCTGCAAAAAGTCCGTCGAGGCGCGCGAGCAAGCTTGGTTCATCCGGTGTCGCGGCGATGACAACGTGCAGATCGCCGTGCAAAGCTTGGGCTACATCGGCGGACAGACACACGAAGACAGCGCTTCGCCACAGTGAGCGCTCAAGTTTGCTGAAGACATCCATCAACGCTGCGACACTCTCGGCAGAGTAAACCAGAACGGCATCGAAGCCGTGCCGCGCCAACGCGTCCAGTTCAGGAGGCTCAGGAACGAAACGAACCGTCGCATAGGTCGCAACCACCTCAACCTGCCGCCCCGCCCCAAGCAGTGTCGCCTCCAGAACCGGCTTGCGCGGCGTCCCGCAGAGATAGGCGACCCTCGCATCAGCCTGCGTGCGGGCAATCAGCGTTGCCGCGAGCAGAGCCGCCGTACCACCAGCATCTTCCGCATCGCTCAGCCCAGCTGCACGCGCCGCCTCCGCCGTTCGTGCGCCGACCGCGAACACCGGAAGCCCTCGCAGCGCTGCGATCAGCTCCGGCGAAGCATAGCGCACCGCATTGGCGCTGGTTACGGCAACACAATCGACAGCAGCTGACAGACCGGCATCCGCGACCGCCCGCACTTGCGTCAGCGGCATCACAAACGGTTCATAGCCCCGCGCAACCAGCGTCTTTGCCGTGCGCGACGCACCCGGCTCGGGCCGCGTGAGAAGAACGCGTGCCCTCGTCATCGCCGTTTACCAGGTCGTGAAAAAGCTCGGCCCGGCGCGCTCGCGCAAGATCCGCGCGGCTTCAACGCCCACCGCCACGACATCCCCAACGGACCCATCGACGCGCGTTTCATGCGCTTCCGTACCGTCCGGCGTGAGGATCATGCCGTGCAGCGAAAGCGTGTCGCCATCAACCACCGCATGCCCGGCGATTGGCGTCTTGCAAGACCCGTCAAGCGCACCAAGAAAAGCGCGCTCGGCCGTCAGCGCCAGACCTGTTTCGCGATGATGGATCGGGGCCAGGATCGCATTGATCCGCTCGTCGCCGCGCCGCGATTCGATGGTGATCGCGCCCTGACCCGGTGCCGGCGGGAAGGTATCGAGCGGCAGCAGTTCGGTCGTCGCCGCTTCCAGCCCGAGCCGCTTCAAGCCCGCCTGCGCCAGCAAGGTCGCATCCACCTCGCCCGCTTCCAGCTTCGCCAGCCGGCTCGGCACATTGCCGCGAAACAGCACTACGTTGAGATCGGGCCGCATCCGCCGCAACAGCGCCTGCCTCCGCAAGGAGGCTGAACCGATCACCGCACCCTGCGGGAGACTGGCGATCGTTGGCGCCGCCTTGCCGATAAACGCATCGCGCGGATCTTCGCGCGGCAAAAAGGCGGAAAGCTCAAGCCCTTCCGGCAAGACAGTCGGCATGTCCTTCGACGAATGCACGGCGAGGTCGAGCCGACCTTCGATCAGCCCTTCCTCGATTTCCAGCGTGAACAAGCCCTTGCCGCCCACTTCCGACAAGGGCCGGTTGGTGATGCGGTCACCGGTCGTGGTGATGACCACGATCTCGAACGCGTTTTCGGCCAAGCCATGCGCCGCCATCAGCCGCGCCCGCGTTTCGCGCGCCTGCGCCAAAGCGAGATCGCTGCCGCGGGTACCGATGCGGATGGGCTGTGTTTGCATGGTGAACTCGGTCCGTGATACGCGCGCTCAGGTGAAACCCAAGCCTTTGTCTTTGCGCTTCTCCTACCGGGGAACGCCGCCAGCGGCAATGATGGAGCCCAACCCGTGACAATCCGCGTCCCCGGCCGCGTCCATAATCCCGTTAGTGTTATGGGCCCTGTTCGTGTTCTGGGTATCGAGACAAGCTGCGACGAAACCGCCGCAGCGATCGTGCTGCGCGAGGAAAACGGCAGCGGCACCATCCTGTCCAATGTCGTTCTCAGCCAGATCGCCGACCACGCAGTCTTCGGCGGAGTCGTTCCGGAGATCGCCGCCCGCGCCCATGTGGAAGCCCTCGACGACATCGTCGCCGCGGCCCTCGACGAAGCCGGCCTGACGCTCGCAGACATCGACGCCGTCGCCGCCACCGCCGGCCCCGGCCTCGTGGGCGGCCTCATCGTCGGCCTGATGACCGCCAAGGCGCTGGCCGCAGCAGCCAACAAGCCGCTTCTGCCCGTCAACCATCTCGAAGGCCACGCGCTCACCGCCCGCCTGACCGATGGCGTTGCCTTCCCCTATCTCCTGCTGCTCGTGTCCGGAGGCCACACCCAGCTCGTTCTGGTGAAAGGCGTCGGCCAGTATGAGCGCTGGGGCACCACGATCGACGACGCGCTCGGCGAAGCCTTCGACAAGACCGCCAAGCTGATCGGCCTGCCCTTTCCCG
>DCDI01000042.1:4808-5001 GCA_002316345.1 Phyllobacteriaceae bacterium UBA1059
AGACCGCGCCGACATTTCCGCCTCCTTCCAGCGCGCCATCATCGACACTCTGGACGACCGCGTGTCCCGCGCCCTTACCCGCTTCCGCGAAACCTTCCCCGATGCGGCCGAACCCGCTCTGGTCGTTGCCGGCGGTGTCGCCGCCAACCAAGCCGTACGCGGCGGTCTCACGAATCTCTGCGCCCGCCACGGC
>DCDI01000089.1:0-2209 GCA_002316345.1 Phyllobacteriaceae bacterium UBA1059
CGAAGCGAAAGCCAGCGCCAGCGTTGCCGGAAGCGCGCGGCCGATCAGTTCGCGGACCGGCGTGCCGCCGAGAAAGGAGCGACCGAAATCCAGCGTGAACAGGCCAAGCAGAAAGTCGAGATATTGCACGTAAAAAGGCCGGTCGAGCCCGAGACCGGTGCGGATGCGCGCCAGATCAGCTTCGGTGACGCTGCCCGCGCCCTGGCTCAGCATCAAAGCGGGATCGCCGGTCAGGCGGATGGCGTAAGCAACGAGCAGCGTGACGCATAGCACCACGAAGATCGCTTGCAGAAAGCGTTTGATCAGAAAACCGGCCATCGATCCACCTGGGAAAAGAGGTCTGCCCCGCTTGGAGCGGGGCAGATGCGTCGATCACTACTCGACGGTGACATCCGTCAGCCGAAGGCGGCTGTCCGGCGGCGCGATGAAGTTCTTCACCCGCTTGTTGATCGCGTAGATCTGATTGAGATTATAGAGCGGCATCTCAAGCGCCTGATCCGCGACATACCTAGCGATCTCGTGCAAAACCTTCTCGCGCTCTTGCGCGTTGGTCATGCCGCGCTGCGATTCCAGCAGCGCATCGAGCTTCGGATCGTCGCCATACGGGTTCCAGCGCTCACCCTTGTGGTACATGAGGTAGGCGGTGTTGTCGTAGTCGAACGTCCACGCGCCCCATGTCTGCTGCCACATCGCGCCGGTGCGTCCGGCCGGAATGATGTCGTTCAGAAGGACGTTGGTTTCGTAGGGCTTGATGGTCGCCGTAATGCCAACCGTCGAAAGGTAGCTCGCAACAGCCTGCGCGACTTCATTGAAGGTCGAGTCATTGCCACGCACGTCGATCTGCAACGTCGTGCCGGGCTTCACGCCGGCTTCGTCCAGCAGCTTCTGCGCACCGGCCGTGTCGAAGGGAATGGCTTCCAGCGTCGGATCGTTGCCGAAAGTCTGTTCGGACTGGAATGAAGCGATCGGCTTGGCCTGGCCGGCGAGGATCGCCTCGTTGATGGTAGCGCGATCAACCGCCATCACGAGCGCCTTGCGCACCTTCGGATCGGCCGTGATGCCGTCGCGGGTGTTGAAACGCAGCGAATATACGGTGGCGCCTGCCGTGCTGACGATTTCGAGCTTGGGATCGGCCTCGATCGTCGGCAGCGAGCCGATCGGCACGGATGGCGGGATCACCATATCGACGCGGCCTGATTGCAGTTCAGCAAGGGCGGTGGACGGTTCGGTAATGAAGCGGAAGGTGACGTTTTCGAGCTTCGGCTTGTCACCCCAGAAGCCTTCATAGGCCTTGAGCTGCACGGCATCGCGCGCCGTGTAGGAGGTCATGCTGAACGGGCCAGTGCCGACCGGATGGGTGTTGAAGTAGTCGTCGCCCTTCTCGGCGATATAGGCCGGCGGCACGATCATCGCGCCATAGCCGGTCAGCTTGGTGAGCAGAACGGGATCGGGACGCGACAGCTTCAGCTCGACCGTCTTGGCGTCGATGACGTTGACGCTCTGAATGACGTTATAGTTCGACTTCTGCGGACCCTTGTCGCCCTCTGCACCCAACAGCCGCTCGAAGCTGAATTTCACCGCATCCGCGTTGAACGGCTCGCCATTGTGGAAGGTCACGCCTTCGCGCAGCGTGAAGCGATAGTTCAGGCCATCGTCGCTGATGGTCCATTCCGTTGCCAAGGCCGGAATGATCTTGAGGTCCGGGGTGCGGGCAACGAGACCGTCGAACACGTTGTTCGCGACGGCGGACCAGTTGACCAGGAACGTGTCGATCGGATCCCAGCTGCCTGGGTCCTGCGGCGAGGAGATGGTGAGCGTATTGGCCGTTTGGGCCTGCGCGGCGGAAACAAGTGCGAGCGCACTTGTCAGAAGGGCGCCTCTCAAAGCGCGGTTCCAGCGGGTCATGCCATTCTCCTCATTTTTGTTGTGGTTCATGCGTCGGCGGCAACGAAGTGGCCGGGCGCGATTTCTCGATGTTTCAGGATGGTCGGCTCGGCGCCGACTGAACGGACCGGGCTCGGGACCTCACCTTCCAGAAGCGGCAGGCGACCGCGTCGGCCGGGTTCAGCAACCGGCACGGCCGACAAGAGGCGGCGCGTATAGGGATGCGCCGGCGTCTCGAAGATCTGGGCGCGCGAGCCGATTTCCACGATCTGGCCGAGGTAAAGAACGGCTACACGATGCGCCATGCGCTCCACCACCGCCATGT
>DCDI01000089.1:2225-22748 GCA_002316345.1 Phyllobacteriaceae bacterium UBA1059
CGCTGGCGCTGGCCGCCGGAAAACTGATGCGGGTAACGCGTTGCATGCGAGGGCTCCAACCCCACCTTGACCAGAAGCTCTTCAACGCGCTGGCGGATGGCCTTGGTGTCGGTGAGCAGGCCATGCGTCCGGATCGGCTCGGCAATGGAGAAGCCGACAGTCTTGCGCGGGTCTAGTGAGGCGAACGGATCCTGAAAGATATACTGGATCTCGCGCCGCAAACGCAGCGTCTCATCACCGGTCCTGTCCGCAACGGGCTTGCCATCATAAAGGATGCGGCCGGACGTCGGCGCTTGCAGGCCCTGGATCGTCCGCCCGATCGTCGACTTGCCCGAACCGGATTCACCGACCAGCGCCATCGTTTCGCCCGGCCGGATATCGAAGCTGACCTTTTCGGCGGCATGAACGCGATGCGTGACGCGGCCGAACATCGTCTTGCCAACATCGAAGCGGACAGTCAGATCTTCGACGGCCAGCAGCGGCTTGGCGGTCATATCAGCGGTGTCGTGATCGCGGTCTTCGCCGATCCGGCGCGGGGTTTCGCCGTCCATGACGGTGAGTGCCAATCGGCGCGGCAGCGCGCGGCCGGTCATAGCGCCGAGCTTCGGCACGGCGGACAGAAGCGTTTGCGTGTAAGGATGCTGCGGATTGGCGAAGATGTCAGCGACCGCGCCTTCCTCGACCTTGCGACCGCGCCACATCACCACGACCCGATCCGCGATCTCGGCCACCACGCCCATGTCATGGGTGATGAACACCACGGCCATGCCGAGTTCGCGCTGGAGATCGGCAAGGATCGACAGGATTTGCGCCTGGATCGTCACGTCGAGCGCTGTTGTCGGCTCGTCGGCGATCAGCACCTTGGGCTGACAGGCCAGCGCCATCGCGATCATGACGCGCTGCCGCATACCGCCCGAAAGCTGGTGCGGGTAGCGGTCGAGCATGCGCTCGGCATCGGACAAGCGTACCAGCGACAGCAGCCGGGCGGCTTCCGCGCGCGCCTCGATCCGGCTCATGTTCCGGTGCAGGATCAGCGTTTCGCAGATCTGGTTGCCGACCGTGAACACGGGGTTCAGCGAAGTCATTGGCTCCTGGAAGATCATCGCGATCTCGTTGCCGCGAAGCTTGCGCATCCGCGTTTCGCCGGCGGTTGCCAGGTCAGTCGTCCCCTCCCCTGCATCGAACAGGATGGAGCCGTTGGTCAGCCGGCCGTTGCCATGCTCCACCAGTCGCATCACCGACAAGGACGTGACGGACTTGCCAGACCCGGACTCGCCGACGATCGCCACCGTCTCACCCGGCCGCACGCTGAAGGACAACCCATCCACCACGCGGGCGGCGCCAAAGGCCACCGACAGGTCGTTGACGGACAGGATCGGCGACGTGTCGCTCATCAGGTTTGTTTCCGTCATCGATCAGACCGTCGCTGCGGCGCGGGACGCCTGGTCATAGGAGCCGGACAGGAAGCGTAGCACCGAAGCAATGCGTGACAGCTCTTCCTGCGACGGTCCGGCATCCGACATTCCGCGTAGTAGAAGCTCGTTGCGAATTTCGGCATAGCGGTCGCAGAGCTCCAGACCGGCGTCGGAAATGCGCACCGTCTTTTCCTTACCGGCGCGACCCGTATGGATCAGCCCGGCCTTTTCCAGCTTTCGGATGGCGTAATTTGCGACATGCGTGTCGCCGATGTCCAGCGCGAGGCAGACGTCGGCAAGGGTCTTGGGCCGGCTGCGATGGCGGATGGAATGAAGGATGAGGATTTCGATGGGCGATAGGCTCGATTGGCCCGCCGCCGTCATGCAGCGCACCATCCAGCGAGAAAAGGCGTGCGAGATCAGGATCACGCCATACTCCATTTCCGACATTCCAGGAGACGTGCCTGCCGCAAGATGCTGCGACGACACGATCGGGCCGAGCGAACGACCCCTAGGGTCCCGCTCGCGCACCGCATTTGCGCCTTCCACTGGATTATCACCTGCCTTCAAACGCCACCGCCTCGTTGCTGTTGACGCGACTATGGCATCATCATAACGATACTTTGTCAATAAACTGCAAGCGTTTTGAACAACGAAGGCGCATGTGACGGAACTGCCCGCTTTTTGAGCGGGTGCGTATGAGGCGAGATTTTCATGGTACAAGCGGGCGACACGGCGAAGCGTTGGGACTTTTGGATTGACCGGGGCGGCACCTTCACCGACGTCATTGCCCGGGATCCACAGGGCGCACTGCTTGCTCGCAAGGTGTTGTCGGAAAACCCGTCCGCTTACCGCGACGCCGCCGTGCAGGGCATACGCCTGCATCTCGGTCTACAAGCCGGCGACCCCATTCCTTCCGGCCTGATTGGCGAAGTGCGCATGGGCACGACCGTTGCGACCAATGCGCTGCTTGAGCGCAAGGGCGAGCGGTTGGCACTGGTGACGACGCGCGGGTTCCGCGACGCACTGCGCATCGGCTATCAGGAGCGCAAGGACATTTTCGCGCTCGCCATCGAGAAGCCGGAGGCGCTTTATTCCACCGTCGTCGAGATCGACGAGCGCGTGCTGGCGGATGGCGTTGTCGAACAAGCGCTGGACGAAGATGCCGCGCGGTCTGCCCTCGAAGCGTTGCGCGCCGAGGGCTACGATGCCGTGGCGATCGTGCTGATGCACGCCTCCAAGTTCCCCGAACACGAAGCAGCCCTTGGCCGCATTGCCCGTGAAATCGGCTTTTCACAGGTATCGGTCAGCCACGAGGTTTCGCCGCTGGTGAAGCTGGTCGGGCGTGGCGACACGACGGTTGTCGATGCCTACCTTTCGCCGGTCCTCAAGCGCTATGTCGCACAGGTCGCGCAGGAACTCGACGTGGAGCGCTCCGGTGCTCGCATCATGTTCATGATGTCGTCCGGCGGCCTCACCGCAGCCGAAATGTTCCAGGGCAAGGATGCCATCCTGTCCGGTCCCGCCGGCGGCGTGGTCGGTCTGGCGCGCACCGGCGCTTCGGCTGGGTTCGATCGCGTAATCGGCTTCGACATGGGCGGCACCTCCACCGATGTTGCCCACTTCGATGGCGAATATGAGCGCGCCTTTGAAACTGAAGTCGCCGGCGTTCGTGTTCGCGCGCCGATGATGCTGATCCACACGGTGGCAGCCGGCGGCGGCTCGATCCTGAGCTATGATGGTGGCCGCTTCCGCGTCGGTCCCGAATCCGCGGGCGCTTATCCCGGCCCGGCCTGCTACCGCAACGGCGGCCCGCTTGCGGTCACCGACGCAAACCTCATGCTTGGCAAGCTGATGCCGGACTTTTTTCCGGTCATCTTCGGCCCGCAGCAGAACGAGCCGCTCGATCGTGCTGCCGTGGAAGCGCGCTTTGCCGATCTCGCCGGCCGGATCGGCGACGGCCGCTCGGCCGAGGAAGTCGCGGATGGCTTCGTCACCATCGCGGTTGCTTCCATGGTGCAGGCGATCAAGAAAATTTCCGTTCAGCGCGGCTATGACGTCACGCGCTACGCCCTGAGCTGCTTTGGGGGCGCCGGCGGCCAGCATGCTTGCCTGGTGGCCGATGCGCTGGGGATGACCAAGATCCTGATCCACCCGCTTTCGGGCCTGCTCTCGGCCTATGGCATGGGCTTGGCCGACATACGCGCCACGCGCCAGAAGGCGCTCGACGTGCCGCTGGATAATGCGGCTCCAGAAGCGCTCGGAAGCCTCGGCGAAACGCTGGCCGTCGAGTGCCGCGACGAGCTGGCAGCGCAGGGTATCGAGGCCGGCGAAGTTACGACCCATCTTCGTGCCCATATCCGCTATGCCGGTACGGACACGGTGCTCAGCATCGACTCGCCCTATGGCGAGGACGACACCGCCGAGCGTCTGCGTTCCGCTTTCGAGACCGCGCACAAGCGCCGCTTCGGCTTTATCGCCGAAGGCAAGGCGCTGACGATCGACGCCGTGGAGGTGGAAGCCGTTGGCGGAGGTGCTGCCGGCGAAGAAGCGTCGAGCCAGATTGAGGCGGAGGGCGAAGCGGAAGCCGCGCGTCGCACGCGCTTCTTCTCGGGCGGCGCCTTCCACGATGCCGGCGTGGTGATGCGTGAGGTTATGCAGCCTGGCCATTGCGTCACCGGAGCGGCCATCATCATCGAGCCGAACCAGACCGTTGTCGTGGAAAAGGGCTGGCAGGCCGCACTCACGGCTAAGGATCACCTCGTTCTCACACGCATCGAAGCACTGCCGCAGCGCGTTGCGGTGGGCACGCAGGCCGATCCGGTGCTGCTGGAAATCTTCAACAGCCTGTTCATGTCCATCGCCGAACAGATGGGCGTGACGCTGCAGAACACGGCCTATTCCGTCAACATCAAGGAGCGGCTCGATTTCTCCTGCGCGGTGTTCGACGCGTCAGGCGCGCTCGTCGCCAACGCCCCGCATATGCCGGTGCATCTGGGCTCCATGGACGCCTCTGTCGCAGCCGCAATCCGCGAAAACCCCGTAATTCATCCCGGCGACGTGTTCCTGATCAACGCGCCCTATAATGGCGGCACACATTTGCCGGATCTCACCGTCTGCACGCCTGTCTTCGCAGAAGACGGCAAGACCCTGCGCTTCTGGGTCGCCTCGCGCGGCCACCACGCCGATATCGGCGGCCTCGCTCCGGGCTCGATGTCGCCGGAAGCCCGCACGATCGAGGAAGAAGGCGTTTACATCGACAACTTCAAGCTGCTCGACCGCGGCGTGTTCCGCGAGGAAGCGCTGGCTGAGCTGCTGACCTCGGCGAAGTATCCGGTGCGCAACCTCCTGCAGAACGTCAACGACCTGAAGGCTCAGGTCGCCGCGAACGAAAAAGGCGTGGCGGAGTTGACCAAGACCATCGCCCAGTTCGGCGACGACGTGGTCGAGGCCTATATGGGCCACGTGCAGGACAACGCTGCCGAAAGCGTGCGTCGCGTGCTCGACAAGCTGCCGGACGGCCAGTTCACCTATGAAATGGACCAAGGCTGCCAGATCGCAGTGAAGGTCACGATCGACCGCGCCGCGCGTGAAGCGACGGTGGATTTCACCGGCACCTCGGCTCAGCGCGACGACAACTTCAACGCGCCGATGCCGGTCACCCGCGCTGCCGTGCTCTACGTCTTCCGCATGCTCGTGCGCGCCGACATCCCGATGAATGCCGGCTGCTTGCGTCCCGTGAAGATCGTGGTGCCGGATGGCACGATGCTGTCGCCGCGTTATCCGGCCGCTGTTGTGGCAGGCAATGTTGAGGTCAGCCAGGCCGTCACCGACACGCTGTTTGGCGCTGTCGGTGCGATGGCGGCAGCGCAAGGCACGATGAACAACCTGACCTTCGGCAACGAGACCTACCAGTATTACGAGACGATCTGCTCCGGCTCGCCGGCGGGTCCGGGCTTCAAAGGCACGGATGCGGTTCATACGCATATGACCAACTCCCGTTTGACCGATCCGGAGATCCTGGAAACGCGCTTCCCAGTAGTGCTGGAAGACTTCCACATCCGGCAGGGATCAGGCGGGCGTGGCAAATGGAGTGCGGGTAATGGCACGAGCCGCACGATCCGGGTGCGAGAAGCCCTCGATTTCGCAATCCTCTCCGGCCACCGCAGGGTTCACCCCTTCGGTCTGGAAGGTGGCGAGCCCGGCGAACTCGGCCGCAACCAGGTGCGCCGCGCGGATGGACAGGTGCAGGAACTCGGAGGCTGCGATCAGGCAAAGCTCGAAGCCGGCGATGCCTTCATCATCGTGACGCCCACCGGCGGCGGCTACGGCAAGCCCGAGTAGCAACAGCGACAAGGACGGCGGCTCTCCAGCCGCCCTCCCCTCTCACAGCCTCTTCTCGTTTGAACGGGATCAGGATAATCGTGCTCCCAATCTCGAGGGATGGGACACACGCCATGCTGAAAACACTACTCGCATCAACGGCGCTGGTGGTAGCGCTGACCTTGCCTTCCCTCGCAAGCGAGGCTGAGCCGAGCTATGACAGCTACAAATCCTGGTTCGTGGCCTGCGACAACGGTCTCGCCTGCCAGGCCCGCGGCTTCGGCGATGATGGCAGCGCCGAAAGTCCTGACCTCAACGTCGCCCGTGACGCTGGGCCGGACGCAAAAGCCATCGTCACGTTGAGCCTCCCCTTCGCAGCCGACGCTAGGGATTTGAGGGTCGATGGCGCACCCTTGACCCTCGCTGACGAGGCCTGGGAGATCCAGCGCGAGGATGGTTTCACAACCTTGTCGCTGACGGGAGATGAAGCGATCGCCACCCTGATCGCCCAGCTTCGCGATGCATCCACGTTGCAGACCAACAATCCGGAAGCATCGGTTCCGCTGGAAGGTTTCGTTGCAGCACTCCTGCGCATGGATGATCGGCAGGGACGGATTGGCGGTGTGACAGCCCTGATCCGCAAGGGCAAAACGCCCGCCTCCGCTGTGCCGCCTGCTCCTGAACTGCCCGCAGCGCCAAAGTACAAGCCGGGTGCGCCGCTGAAGGCCGGCGAAGACGCTGCCTTGCTTGCCCGCGCCCGCAAGGACCTCGCCGCCATCTTAACCAGCGAAGACTGCAGCGCGGATATGCCCTCAGACATCGACAGCTCGGAAGCGGTAGCGCTGGATGAGACACACGGCCTTGCGTTCATCGCCTGTAATATGGGCGCTTACCAGGGATCATCGCTGGTCGCGATCGTGCCCCGCGCGGAAGGGAACGCGTGCGAGATCTTCCGCCCGAGTTTGCCTATCCGCGAGGACGATTTCGACACCGTGGCGCTGACCGAGCCCGGCTTCGATCCCGACACCGGCACTTTGTCGATGAGCGGACGCGGACGCGGTCTGGGCGATTGCGGCCTGAGCGCGGAATGGGTGTGGGACGGCACACACTTCCAACTCACCGGCGGCAGCTACCAGATGGCCTGCGGCGGCAGCCAGCCGGGCGACTGGCCGACCGTTTATCGCTCGCGGTAAGGGCGCCTGAACTCAAGACTTGGTTTGTTTCCAGAACACCCAATGCGCGACCAGCAGGGTGACGACGGCAATCGCCAGCAGTGCAAGCAGCGAGGTCTGCGTTTCCGCAAGGCCATAGCTCTTCAGGAAAATGCCCTTCGCCATTTCGATGAAATGCGTCAGCGGATTGATCGCGCTGATCCAACGCAGAACGGTGGGCATATTCTCCACCGGCGCAAGGTAGCCCGATAAAACAACGGACGGCACCATGAAGCAGAATACGCCCAAGAATGCCTGCTGCTGGCTGTTCGAAATAGCCGATAACAGCAAGCCGACGCCGGAAAGCGCCAGCGCATATGCGAAAGTCGCCAGCATCAGCAGCCACACGGTTCCCGTAAACGGCACGCCGTAAAGCCACACGGCCGCCAGCGAGATGATGCCGCCCTGCGCCATCGCAACCAGAATCCCGGGCACCGCCTTGCCCAGCATGATGTAAGCCGGCGTCAGCGGCGTCACCAGCAACTGATCGAATGTCCCCTCCTCCCGTTCGCGCGCCAGCGACAGCGATGTGACAAGGNNGGCCCATCTGTTCTTCGGCGAAGTCGTTGGTGATCTGCTGGATATAGGAATAGGCGATCTGCGCCGAATTGGAGCGCCGTCCATCGATCACTGCTTGAAGGCTAACCGGCTCACCAGCCAGCACTTTTCGCGAGAAATCCGGCGGAATGCGGATGGCGAGCAGCGCATCCTGCCGGTCGATCACCCGTTCCAGATCCGCCTCGCTGTAAAGCGATAGAACCTCCGTGAAGGCGGACGCCGCCGCCATGCGCTGAACCAGTTCCACCGAGGCCGCGCCGTTATCCTCGTTGAGGATCGAAAGCGTGGCGTTGCGCAGTTCCAGCGTGGTGGCGAAGGGGAAGATCGCAAGCTGCAGCACGAGCGGCGTCAACAGCAGCATGATGTTGCGCCGCGTCGAAAACAGCTGCTGCAGTTCCTTGGCGATCAGGGCGACGATGCGGTTCCACATGGGTTTATCCGTCCAGCCGGCGGCGGGTCTTCCACGCCGTCAGACCGAGCCAGAAGATGGCAGATAAAAGCAGGAACAAAAGGTTCGGCAGCAGGATCGACGGAATGTCGCCGGCCTGAAACAGCGTCTGCATGATCTTCACGAAATACCGCGCCGGCACGAACAGGGTCACCGCCTGGACGAAAGCTGGCATGGAAGCGATCTCGAAGATCAGGCCAGACAACAGTGCGGCCGGCAGGAACGCGGCGTTCAACGCCCCTTGCGCGGCGTTGAACTGGTTGCGCGTCACCGTCGAAAGCAGCAGGCCGAGCCCCAGTGCACTGCCGAGAAACAGGCTGGTGGACAAGAGCAGCATCAGTACCGAGCCGCGAAACGGCACGTTCATGATGAAGATCGCGATCAACACGCAGATCGCCATCGCGATCAGCGCTAGCCCGTAATAGGGCAGGCTTTTCGACAGCAGCAATTCGGTGCGGCTGATCGGCGTGGCAAGCAGCGCTTCCATCGTGCCGCGCTCCCATTCCCGCGCCACCACGAGCGAGGTCAGAAGCGCGCCGATAATCGTCATCACCACGGAGATCGAGCCCGGAATGAGATAGTTGCGGCTGACCGTGGTGGGGTTGAACCAGTAGCGCGGTTCAACCGCGATCGGCTCGTGAAACTCGGCGCCATAAGCATCGGCACGAGCGGCCAACCAGTTGCCGAACAGACCCTGCGCATAGCTACCCACGAAGTTGGCGGTATTCGGCTCTGCGCCATCGGCCAAGACCTGGATCGCCGCATCGCCGCTGCCTTCTATCACCTTGGCCGTGAAATCCTGCGGGATGACGATGATCCCGCGCACCTTGCCGCGCACAAGGCTGTCTTCCATCTCGTCATAGCTGTTGGCAAAGACCGGATCGATATAGGGCGAACCGGCAGCGGCGGCCGCAAACCGCACCGCTTCCACGCCGTGATCTTCCATGACAACGCCGATGCGCAGCCGGTTTGTGTCGAGCGAGATGCCGAAGCCGAAGATAAAAAGCAGCATCACCGGCAAGATCACGGCAATCAGCAAGCTGCTCGGATCACGCAGGATCTGCCGCGTTTCTTTCACGCATAGCGCGCGCAATCGCCGCCAGGAAAAACCGGCAACAGGAGGATGAGCGAGGCTCACGCGGCCTTGTCCTTTTCAGCCGCTTCGCGCGCCTGGTCGTCGCGCTGGATAAGCCCGATGAAGGCATCCTCAAAGGTCGGGTCCGGTAGGTCTTCGCTGGCAACCGCCTTTTTCAGCTGGTCCGGCGGTCCGGCGGCAATCATCCGGCCGCGATAGATCAGGGCGATGCGGTCACAGTATTCGGCCTCGTCCATGAAGTGGGTCGTGACCATCACCGTCACGCCCTTGTCTACGAGCGCGTTGATATGCACCCAAAACTCTCGGCGGGTCACCGGATCGACCCCGGATGTCGGCTCATCCAGGAAGATCAGCGGCGGCTCGTGCATCAGCGCGCAGGCCAGTGACAAGCGTTGCTTGAAGCCGAGCGGCAGTTCGCCTGCATTGGTGCGGCGATAGCGTGTGAGGTCGAAGCTTTCCATCATCTGCGCCACCTTGTCGGCCTGCGCCCTCCCCTTCAGACCATAGATGCCGGAAAAGAAGATGAGATTTCGCTCAACGCTCAGATTGCCGTAGAGCGAAAATTTCTGGGCCATATAGCCAAGCTTCTGGCGCGCTTCGCTGGCGCTGCGCTTGAAGTCGATGCCCATCACCTCAGCGTCGCCCGATGTCGGCGTCAGCAGTCCGCACATCATGCGGAACGTCGTCGATTTACCGGCACCGTTCGGCCCGAGAAGCCCGAAGATTTCGCCCTTCTTGACATCGAAGGTGACGTGATCGGTTGCGGTGAAGTCGCCGAAAGTGCGCGTGAGCTCATGCGCCCGGATCACGGCCTGGGGGTCCACGCCGGATGGCAGATCAACCATCGGCATCGTATCGGCGAGCACGGAGTGACCATCCGGCCCACCACCAACGAGATCGATGAAAGCATCTTCCAGGCGCGGTTCAACAGTCACCACGCGCGCATTCGGCTCGCCATCGAGCACTCCGGAGTCAGGTTGCGAAAGCCCTTCCTTCAGAACGAGCCGGACACTCTCGCCCTGGATAACCCCATCAACGACGCTTGGACTGCCCAGCGCATGCCGCAAAAAGTGACGCCGATTGCCGCCGATGTCGCGAACCTGGATGCAGCGCCCCTGCATGCGCTCCTTCTGCTCCCGCGGCGCGCCGGAAAAGATGACCTTGCCTTCGTTCATCAGACAAAGATCGTCGCAAAGCTCGGCTTCATCGAGATAGGCGGTGGCCCAGACCACGGCCATGCCGCCTTGCGCCAGGCTCTGAACCATGCGCCACAGGTCGCGGCGCGAAATCGGATCGACGCCCACGCCCGGCTCATCGAGAAGCAGCAGTTCGGGCGTCCCAATCAGTGTGCAGGCCAGTCCCAGCTTCTGCTTCATGCCGCCCGACAGCTTGCCGGCAAGACGTGTGGTGAAGCGATGCAGATCGGTGAAATCGAGCAGCCGCTCGAACTGCGCCTTACGTTCCTCAGCACCAACCCCGCGCAGATCGGCATAAAGTACGAGGTTCTCCATGACAGTGAGATCCTCGTACAGGCCGAACTTCTGCGGCATGTAGCCGACCCGCAGATGCAGCGCGTCCGCTCGGGCCACAGGATCAAGGCCTACCACCTCGATCTCGCCCTTTGTCGCCTTCAACAAGCCGGCCATCACACGCATCAAGGTCGTTTTGCCCGCACCGTCGGGCCCGGCAAGACCGGTGATGATGCCCGGCCGCACCGTCAAATCAACATCGGCAAGCGCCTGCTCATCCCGTTTCTGTTCGGGATAGCGATGCGTCAAACCTTTGATGCGAACGGCAGCGGAAGCTTCCATCGCAGCTCAGCGCGCCTCATCGGCCAGACGCACGGTCACCGGCATGCCCTGCCGCAGCACGTTGTCGGCATCATCCACCGTGATCCGCAACCGATAAACCAGTGCTGTACGCAGATCCTGCGTTTCTACCTGCTTGGGCGTAAACTCCGCACGCGGCGACACAAAACCGACGGTTCCGGGATACGGATTGCCTGGGCGGGCGTCGGTGTAGACCAGCACCTTGGTGCCGGCAGCCAACCGGCCAAGATCTGGCTCCTGGACATAAGCGCGGATGCGCGTCGGACGGTCGATCGAAAGCGTCACCACACCCGTTCCAGCCGCAACCAGGGCGCCGGGTTCCACCGCGCGCGTCAGAACCGTGCCGCTGCTCGGCGCATGCAAAGTGGCGTCGGCCAGCTGGATTTCGGCCGCTTTCTGTTGGGCCGAAGCGGTTTCCACCTGTGCCTGTGCTTGCGCGATCTCTTCCGGACGCGCGCCCTTTTCAGCAGCGAGCAAAGCTTGTTGCGCGGCTTCTTCCTCGGCCTTGGCCTGATCGAGGGCCGCCCGCGCATTGTCCAAGGCCTGTGGTGGGCTCGTTCTGGAGGTCAGCAGCGCCTGCTGGCGCTCGAAGGTCGTTTGCGCATTTACCACGGCAGCCCGCGCGCCTTCCGTCTGCGCTTTCAGCCGGGCGATATCCTCGGCGCGGCTGCCTGCCTGAAGCAGAGCAAGACTGGCTTTTGCCGCGGCGAGCGCCCCCTGCGCCTGCCTGAGTGCGGCTTGCAGCGGCTCAGAATCAACACGCGCAATGACCGCCCCAGCGTCAACGCGATCGCCTTCATCCACGACCACCTCGGCCACACGGCCCGGTACGCGGAAGGACAAGGTCACTTCCCGAATGTCGACATTACCGCTGAGCACAAGCGAAGGATCTTGCACCTGATGGCTGCGCCAGTAATAGGCTCCACCGCCTGCCAGAGCGACCAAAACAAGCAGCACGAGCAAGGTTCTTTTGTTCATCGTCAAAAAGCTTCTCGAGATGTCGGCCAACCCTTAGCCGCACGAAGGAGCTCCCTCAAGGATCGAGCAGGAACAAAGCCTCACCCGGCTAACAGATCGAACCACACACTGCCCTCTCCTTCCCGCCTGTCAGTCGTGAAGGCTCATCAAAGATCGCGTTGTTTCCTGTGGAAAGAGCAGTCTTGCGATTCGAGTTTTCTTGTCCTTGCACTCGACATCATGCCTTGTTCGAGGCAGCTCTCAAGAACAGGCCGCACGTTCCGCAATTGCTACGATCATGCTGAACCTGGGGAATAGCAAAGCCGCCTCGCTGCTAACGCCCTGTTATGCCTGCATTTTCCGTGCTGTCGTCTTGCAGCCTATCAGCCGACGAGTCCCCTCGTAGCATTCTGTTAACCTTAAACCGCTGGACCACCGCCCGGAATCATGCGCTAAGCTTGACGGGAGACGGGCATTAAAGCGGCCATTGGCCGTCAAAGGGGTACGACAGCGACAATGTCGAAACAGGCAACGATTGCAGCGGCGGAAGATCCCGGCGACAAAATCACGCGTCATGCGCGGATGCTGTCGGGTGAGCTTCAGGCGCGTCGCGAGCAGATGTATCCCCCGAATGCCGAAAAGCAGCTGCGCTACTTCCTGACGAACGAAGTGTCGAAGCTTACCACGATCCCTGAGTCGACGTTGCGCACAATGTCGATCGAAGGCAAGGGTCCCACCCCTGCCCGGCTGGAAAACAATCACCGCGCATACACGCTCGCCCAGATCAACGAGCTGCGCGAAATGTTTGCAGACATGCGCCCGTCTGATTTGCGGCGCTATCTGCCGCGCAGGCAAGAGGGCGAGCACGTCCAGATCCTGGCCATCGCCAACTTCAAGGGCGGCAGCGCGAAGACAACGACGAGCGCCCACCTCGCCCATTACCTTGCGCTGCATGGATACCGTGTGCTGGCGATCGACCTTGATCCCCAGGCTTCGCTGTCGGCCATGTTCGGTGCGCAACCGGAGCTCGATGTCGGCGAGAACGAAACGATCTATGGCGCCCTGCGCTATGACGACGATCGCCGGCCGATGAAGGAGATCATCCGGAAGACCTATTTCTCAGGCGTCGACCTCATTCCCGGCAATATCGAAGTCATGGAATATGAGCACGAGACGCCGCGGGCCCTGGCCGACCGGCGCACCGGCTCGCAGGAAATCTTCTTCGAGCGTCTGCGCATTGCGATCAGCGAGATCGAGGATGATTACGACATCATCCTCCTGGACACGCCACCCTCGCTCGGCTTCCTGACCCTTGGCGCGATTTATGCTGCGACCGGCCTGATCATCACGGTTCATCCCGCGATGCTCGACGTCATGTCGATGAGCCAGTTCCTGCTGATGATGGGCGACCTGATCGCCGTCATCCGGGACGCCGGCGCCACCATGCAGCAGGACTTCCTACGTTATCTTATTACACGCCACGATCCCAACGATCAGTCGCAGGTTCATGTCGTCGGCATGCTGCGCAGCTTGTTCGGCGAGGATGTGCTGACCCCGACGGCAGTCGAGAGCAGCGCAGTCGAAACCGCCGGTCTCGCAAAGCGAACCCTATACGAACTGGAGTCCGGCAACATTGGTGCTGGGACCGTTCGGCGGGCCCGCGAATCCATTGATGCCGTGAATGGCCGGATCGTTGATCTCGTTGAACGAAGCTGGAACCGCACATGAGCAAGGCACCCGGCAAGAAGTCCATCCTCGCAAGCTTCGCCGCCTACACGGCGCCCGCCGGCGCGGCTCCTGAAAAGGAGCCGGCAGTACGCGAACCTGCTGCGCCCCTCGCCCGCGTCGGCGCCGGCGTTGTCGGCGCCACCCAACGTTCGATCGCTGAGTTGCGCGCGGAGCGTGATGAGCTGAAGGCACTGGTTGAGGCCGGCACCGGGCGAGAGCTCGATCCTGCCTTGATCGATCCCTCGCCTTTTCCCGACCGCCTTCCCGATGATGATCAAACATCCTTCGAAGCCTTTAAGGCGTTAATCGCGAGCGAAGGCCAGATCGTTCCGATCCTGGTTCGCCCCAACCCCGACGCTCCGAATCGCTATCAGGTCATTTATGGCCATCGGCGCCTTCGTGCCGCACGCGAACTTGGCCTAAACGTCAAAGCAACGGTGACCCAGCTCGACGATCGCGAACTCGCGATCGCGCAAGGCATCGAAAATGCTGCACGGCAGGATCTTAGCTGGATCGAGAAAGCGCTGTTTGCCGCACGCATGGATGCCGCTGGCGTCAAGGCGAGGGACATCCGTTCCGCTCTCTCCATCGACGACCCGGAGCTGGCTCGCTACCGGGCTGTATGCCGCGCTGTTCCCGAGGACATCATCCAGAGCATCGGCCGAGCGCCGAAGGCCGGACGCACCCGCTGGGCTTCCTTCGCCAAGGCTTTTGCTGGCGACAGCGCGCTTGATCGAGTGCAGGAAACCTTGGCAGCTGCCAAGGTTCATGATTCTGATCGCCGGTTCGTCCTCGCGCTGGCTGCCGCGTCCGACAAGGCGAAGGCAGAGCCGAATGATATCGCTTTGAGGAACAGCACAGGCAAGACACTGGGCAGGGCGCAGTTTGCGCGTCGCGAGATCAAGTTGACGATCGACGCTAAAGAAGCTGCATCCTTCACAGACTTCCTTCAGTCCGAGCTTCCGAGCTTGGTGGAGCGCTACTACGCCAAGAAAGAGGCGTGAACGAATACCTTGGCAGCTGCCAAGGTTCTTAGGCGTCGCCGGTCCGCATGATCGGCTTATGCAAAGGGAAGGGAGAGCGAAGCCCGGCAAAAAGAAAAGGCCCCCAAGCGGCGAACCAACCTGAGAGCCTTGTTCTCTTGTAGCAAAGAAACAATAGCCCTCTCCGATTCGGCTGTCAAATCCGAAACCGTCCTTGGCGGCATAATTCGCTTTGCCCAAAGCTTTGTGGCGATGACATGCGAGAGACTGTTGTATCGACGCCCTTTGGGCGGCGGCCAATGACGCTTGCCTTGCTGGCGAGACAGGTCGCAAACAAAGAAATTCCGTCGAGAGACACTTCCAAGTGGCAGGTGTTCCAGCACGTGCGCGAAGCGCGTGAGCACCTCGGCGCGACCGATCGTTCGCTTGCTATTCTGAATGCACTTTTGTCGTTCCATCCCGAAGCCATTCTGAGCACGAAAACAGGGACGATCGTCTGGCCCTCAAATGAGCAGCTTTGTGGGCGGGCTAACGGCATGTCGCTGGCAACGCTGCGGCGTCACATCGCCATCCTGCTCGACTGTGGTTTGATCCTTCGCCGCGACAGTCCGAACGGAAAGCGCTTTGCTCGCAAGGGTGAGGGTGGCTCTGTTGTGCAGGCGTATGGCTTCGACCTTGCCCCTCTGCTCACCCGCGCTGAAGAGTTCCGCCGCATGGCAGAAACGATTGTCGCCGAACGTCAGGCGCTGAAAGTCCTTCGTGAACAACTGACGATCTGCCGGCGCGACATCGTCAAGCTCATCGGGAGCGGCCGCGACGGCAACGTTCCGCAAAACTGGGATGATCTGGAAGAGCGGTACCGAGACGTTATTGCCCGCCTACCCCGCAAGGCAACAAAGCCACTCATGGAGACCATCAACGCAGATCTTGATGCACTGCGCCTCGAAATCACTAATGCGCTGAAATCCTTCGTAAATGCCGCCGATTTGAGCCGCAGCGAGTCGCAATCTGAGACTCACAAACAAGAGTCAAACCCAGACTCCCAATCTGAATCAAAGATCGATTTTCGGAAGAGGATTGAAGCTTCGCTTGAACTCCGGACCAGCCCTCGTCCCAGGAACCCCAGCAAACCGGTTCTGCCGCTTACCGTCGTTCTAGACGCTTGCTCAAACCTGCGAGGCTTAGCTCAAGGTGGCGAGATCCGGGACTGGCGTGGTTTCTCCGCCGCAACAACCGTTGTCCGATCCATGCTTCAAATCACGCCAAGCACCTGGCAGGATGCCTGTGTTAGCCTCGGCGAGCAGCAGGCGGCGGTCACCCTCGGCGCCATCTACCAGCGCTCTGAGCAGATCGGAAATCCTGGCGGATATCTCCGCACGCTGAGCCGCAGGGCTAAGGCGGGACATTTCACGCCAGCGCCTATGATCATGGCTTTGCGCCGGAACGGGACCGAGCTGATCGACACTGCTATGTCTGTGGAACAACCGGCAAGCGAACCGACGGAGCACGCACCGATGATTGAAGAAATCCCAATTAGTGATGCGCTTCTGCGTAGTTTAGCTCAGTCCCACACGCTCCGCAGTAAGATGCGCCGCAACCTCATCCGACCATGAACCCAGCAGGAATTAACGTATCCATCCTCCTGCAAGCTTCGCCTGCTAACCACTGGTTAACCATGCTCGTGGCAGCCGCCAGCAACGGAACTGTTGAAAATGACTGACGTAGTAAGTGAGTCCAAGGCGATCCGGCTGAAGGGACGCTCCTTCCTGGCCCTTGTTCTCACGCCTGACCTGCCCTAAGAAGACTGGCTTGCGCGCCTCGATGATCTTGCCGCCCGTTCGGCTGGCTTCTTCCTGCGTCGTCCGATCGTGCTTGACGTTCAGAACCTGGATGTCGATCGCGCGCAGTTGCGCACCATGGTCGACCAGCTCACGGCCCGAAACGTGCGCATCATGGGCCTTGAAAACGCCCGTGCTTCGATGCTGTCCGCCGACCTGCCGCCTACTTTGACGGATGGACGCGCAGCGTCCGACTTCGAGCCGCCCGAGCAAAGTGCTCCCGGCGCAACATCGCAGACGAGCCAGCCTCAACCTGCCTACGAGCGTGAGCCGTCGCATAACCAGTTTGCAACGGTCATGCCGTCGCTCACTGTCACTGAACCAGTGCGGTCCGGGCAATCGCTGGTGTTTCCGGACGGCGACGTCACCGTGGTTGGCTCTGTCGCGTCCGGCGCGGAAATTATCGCGGGCGGTTCGATCCATATCTATGGCGCGCTGCGGGGGAGGGCGCTTGCCGGAACGATGGGCAATGCTTCGGCCCGCATTTTTTGCCGCAAACTTGAGGCAGAACTGATCGCTATCGACGGCTTCTACAAGACGGCTGAGGACATGGAGTCGGAACTTCGTGGCCAAGCCGTCCAGATTTGGCTCGAAGGCGAGGCAATCGTCGCGGAAACTTTAAGCTGACGCGAAAGCGGGCAAACGAAACACAGGAGACAACGATGGGCAAAGTTATTGTAGTCACATCGGGCAAGGGCGGCGTTGGCAAGACGACGTCGAGCGCCGCACTCGGTGCTGCCTTAGCGCAGAACGGCGACAAGGTCGTGGTCGTCGATTTCGACGTCGGCCTGCGCAATCTCGACCTCGTCATGGGCGCCGAGCGCCGCGTGGTTTATGATCTGGTCAACGTGATCCAGGGCGAAGCCAAGCTTGCTCAGGCGCTGATCCGCGACAAGCGCTTGGAAACGCTTTATCTCCTGCCGGCCTCCCAGACCCGCGATAAGGACAATCTGACGCCTGAAGGTGTCGAGAAGGTCATCACCGCTCTGCGCAAAGCCTTCGACTGGGTGATCTGCGACAGCCCCGCCGGCATCGAACGCGGCGCGACCTTGGCGATGCGTCATGCCGATGTGGCGATTGTCGTTACCAATCCGGAAGTCTCCTCGGTCCGCGATTCCGACCGCATCATTGGCTTGCTCGATTCCAAGACCTTGAAGGCGGAGCAGGGCGAGCGGATGGAAAAGCATCTCCTGCTTACTCGCTTTGATCCGGCACGTGCGGAGCGCGGCGACATGCTGAAGGTCGAGGATGTTCTCGAAATCCTGTCGATCCCGCTCCTCGGCATCATCCCTGAAAGCATGGACGTGCTGCGCGCTTCGAACGTCGGCGCTCCGGTCACGCTTGCCGACAACAAGAGTGCGCCGGCCGTCGCCTATTTCGATGCGGCACGCCGGCTGAAGGGCGAGACCATTCCCGTCACTGTGCCTGGCGACAAGCGCGGTTTCTTTGGTAAAATCTTCGGAAGGAAGGCGGCATGAACTTCAAGCGTTTTTTCTCCCGTCCAGCTTCCGCGCCCGCAGCGCGCGAGCGCCTGCAGGTGCTTCTAGCGCATGAGCGTGTCGCGAACGGCGATTCCGATCTTCTGAAAACGCTGCGCGACGAGATCATGGCGGTCATCGCCAAGCACATGCAGGTCGATGGCGACAAGGTCAGCGTGAAGATGGAACGGGGCGCCTCGGTGTCGACGCTTGCCGTCGATATCGAAGTGCCGTTCGATGGTGGCAAAAAGGCAGCCTGATCCCTGCCTTCATCATCTAAACTTCGGCTAGATCGGGAAACTGCGTCTATAAGACGACGCGATGCGCGGCTTGTCCCCGGATGCCGAGCTCTGCCTTGAAGACGGAGCCCGCGAGCGGCTCGTTTGCCAGCGCCTCGGGAGCAAGATTTTCCCTCGCAGACGTCATAAACAGCGTCGACAAATCCGCCCCGCCAAAGGCTGGGCAAGAGGTCTGCGACGCCGGAGCGGCAACCACCTCGGTCAGCGTTCCGCCTTGGTCATAGCAGGCAACCCTGCTTGCACCCCATTGCGCCACCCACAAACGCCCTTCGGCATCCACCGCAGCACCATCGGGGTTAAGGTCCTCAGCGCGCAGATCCAGGAAGACGGACGGCTCGCCCTTCGGCCAACCCTGCTCATCGAGCACCTGCTTCCACACGAACTGCTCGCGGGTATCGGCAAAAAAGGCGTGGCTTCCGTCAGGCGCGAAGGAGATCGCGTTCGTGATGGTCACATCCGGCACGAGCCGCCTGAGTTCACCGCGATAATAGCGATAGATCGAGCCGGATTTGTGCTGACCCTTGCGGCCCATCGTGCCGATCCAAAAGCCGCCCCATGGATCAGTGCCGCCATCGTTTGAGCGATTGTCGGGCTGATCATTTTCCAGCTCGACGATTGGCTCATAGTGCCCGCTCACGAGATCGAAGCGGAGTAGGGCGTCGGCCGCCGCGACCAACAGCGTGTCGCGATCAATCCATCCCGCGGCCGAAACCGTGCGATCGAACTGCCATTCACGCGGTTCGTCACCTTCGCGCGACAGCAGCTTGTGGTTCAGAATGTCGAACCAGAACAGTTGCTTACGCTCAGGATGCCAGAGCGGGCCTTCACCAAGCAGGCAAGCACGATCGTCGTAGAGTTCCGCCTGAACCATGCCTATTCCCCGGCGTTCCACGCAGCCACACTGCGTCTTGCCTCTTCGCCAACCCGGTCGGCTGACCAATCCGGTTTGAACAGCGATGACCCCAAGCCGAAGCCGTTCGCACCGGCCGCGCGCCACACCGCGAAATCATCCGGCCCGACGCCGCCGACGGGATAGATCTGCGTCTCGGAAGGAAGCACCGCGCGAAGGGCCTTCAGCGCATCTGGACCCATCAGGCTGGCGGGGAAAATCTTCAGCGCATCCGCACCGGCCGCGAGAGCGGCGAAGCACTCGGTTGCCGTGAAAACCCCGGGGTAGGAACCGAGGCCGCGCTTCTTGCTGTAGCTGATAACATCCGGGTTGCAATTCGGCGAAACGATGAAAGTCGCGCCCGCTTGGCGAACCGCATCGACCTCGTCAGTCGTCAAAACCGTGCCGGCGCCGATGTCGGCCACATCCCCGTAGGCGCGGCTCATGGTCGTGATGCTTGTCAGAACATCCGGCGAGTTCAGGGGCACTTCGATGCGCGTAATACCAGCATCGATCAAGGCGCGGCCTACGGCCTCGGAATTATCAGGCGTGAGCCCACGCAGAATCGCGATCAAGGGCAGGGTCATCGTGCCTCCAGCATTTGGTGTCGCGCCGCAACCAAGCCCGCGAGCGTACAAGCCTGCGCATCGACAATGCGGGCCGTGCCTCCGAGCGCGTGTAAACCGCGCGAATAGCGGTCGGCAAGCTGATCAGCGCCAATCAAAACCACTTCGCCGCTGGACCAGCTGTTTTGCATCGCGGCCAGTTCGGAACCGATCNNGGCATCCAGGTTGTTCGCGCCGTCGACAAGACCGGCTGCGCGGATGCCAAACAACAGTGACGACAGATCGGCTGGACGTTGGGCGACAACACGCACGGCATCATCGAACACCGTGTCATGAAGCTCGTCACTCCCGCCCATCGAATGCCGCAGTACAGACTGCTTCGCCAACAGCGCAAACAGCTCGCCGGTCATGAAGGTGCGAAAACTGACGACGCGACCGGCTTANNTCGATCCGGGCCCATTTAGAGTGCGTTCCCGGCAAGCAAGCCATGCCGGTGAACCCAGGTTCCAGAGCAAGCAGGCCGGCGATTTGCGTTTCCTCGCCGCGCATGACATCGGCGGGTTCGCCCTGGCTCAGACCATGAATGATGCTGACGCTTATGCGCAGGTCCGATGTCGCAACCCGCTGCATGGATGAAGCAATGATCGGTTCGGTCGGCACCGAGACATACGGCACTTCCTGCCAGCCTTGCCGCGCGCCAACCATGCCGCAGGCAACGACCTCGATCGTGCGATCGGCTGAAAGCCACGGTTCGATTGCGGCAAGCAGGGCAGGCTCGAACTGATGTCGCTCTAACCCGCCCATGCCGGTCGGCGCGGTGACTGTTGCCACCGCGCGGTTCGCCGCCATGCCCCAAGCGCGCAGATTGCTCGTACCCCAATCGACGGCGATCCAGTCGATGCGCT
>DCDI01000182.1:0-219 GCA_002316345.1 Phyllobacteriaceae bacterium UBA1059
GCCCGGACCGCGGCGTGACCCTGTACTTCCATGACGCTGCCGGACGCCTGCTGGTACGGTCCGACGGCGCTGGCAACGAGACCCGTTTCCGTCACGACCTGCGCGGACGCCTGGTTGCCGTCGGTACCACCGCCACTCCAGAGCTGACCCGCTACCGCTACCTTGGCCGGCGCCTGACCGACATCGTGGCGGCGCCCGACGGCAAGCCAGAGCACGCCT
>DCDI01000182.1:335-1918 GCA_002316345.1 Phyllobacteriaceae bacterium UBA1059
GTTGGTACGCGCGGGTAGACATACCGAACGACACGGCAGGCCTGAGCTTTGTCACGACCAATACCTATGACGAGGCTGGACGCCTGAGTACGCAGGTTCTGCCCGACGGACACGAACTGGGATTCCAGTATGCAGCCCAAGGAGGCGCCCTGATCGGCATATCGTTTGATCATGAACCGGTTGTCGACAACATCAGCTACACGCCAACCGGGGTCGCCAGCTTCCAGGCGGGCAACGGCATCCGGCACGCGATCGAACGGGATGCCCGTGGCCAGATCGTGGCCCTGCATGCAGTGGGGGCTTCGGCACAGGCATCCGGTTGGCTGGCACGCCTGCGCGCATGGTTCAGTGCGGGCGAGCAGCCGGGAAGACGCGTGGTCTATGCCCAGAGCAACGAGTACGATCAAGCCGGCCGGCTCGTGGCCATTCGCCGCGAACTCGGACAGGCTGGCCACCTTCCCCGGCGACGTATCGCGGAACAGTACGCCTATGATCGGCTCGACCGGCTGACCGGCATCCGGTCGAGCGACGGTCCGAGCATCTTCTACGCCTACGATAAGGGAGGCAACCGCACGCAGGAGACACACAGTCCGGGACTGACGCGCGTTTCCGCCGCTGCCGCGTCCGCCAAGGGTACACGCAGCTACCTGTATGAACCCGGCACCAACCGCCTGGTGGGCTTGTCGCGCGCCAGACTGGACAATGCGGCAGGCGACAGCACAGAGAACGCTCGGGCCGGTATGGGCAGCCTGTTCGACAGCGCCTGGCTGTACCGTCCAAGCGGCGCCCCATTCAGCCGTATCGGGTTTACCGCACCGCAAGCAGCAATCGCCGCGGCGCAGCCTTCACCCTCCAGCCAGCGCATTGTCCGTACGAGGATGGATCGGCAAGCTGCCGTCTATGACGCAAGGGACCGCCTGGTGGCTGCTTACGCCTACAATGCGCATGGCGAGCGCTTTGCCAAGACGGTATTTGTACCTGCTCAAATGCAAAATGGCCCAGTGCGCGCGTCCTTTTCCGCGGAAACCAAGCGCAGCACGACATACAGCCTGTATCGCGACAGGCGCCTGGCAGCCGAAGCCGATGGCAACGGCAGCATCACTGCCCACTACATTTATTTGGACGGCAAGCCAGTGGCCAGGATCGACATGAAGCCGAACCGTAATCTGCTGAGCCGGCTGTGGCTGAGCCTGCACTCGCTTGCCGATTCGCCGGGCAGTGCCCCACCGGCCCTGGGCAGTAGCGCAACGCTCTACGCCATTCATACGGATCACTTGGGCACGCCGCAGTCGGTAACGAACGCGCAGCGCGAAATTGTCTGGCAAGCGCGAACATCGCCATTCGGGCAGGCGACGGTTCTACACGCCAGTGTACCGGCCGACGGAGTACAGAAATTCGATTTGAAGCTGAGACTGCCAGGGCAAGTGCACGACGTTGAGACCGGCCTGAACCAGAATTACTTCAGGGATTACGATCCGGAACTGGGTCGCTATACGACCCCGGATCCGATGGGTCTCGCTGGTGATGTAAACCCTTATGTCTATGCAGGAGCCAATCCGCTGACCAACGTGGATCCGCTGGGC
>DCDI01000182.1:2074-5849 GCA_002316345.1 Phyllobacteriaceae bacterium UBA1059
CGCGGCCTCTGAACGTCAACCTGGCCTATGGAGATCACGTCGTCCGCTTGCTTGCCTATCACTTCACGATGGTGCCATCGGTCGTGACATCCGACGGGACGCTGAGCGGGTGGAATTATGGGACGCCGACCAGCAGTACGGCCTACGCCAACATCAAGGAAAACCCGCAGTTGCAGCGCCTGTATAACGCCGCCCTGCTGGCGAAAAACGAGCGCGGCCTGCTCGACCGCGGTTGCACGCAGTTGCAACTGATGGGTGAATACCTGCACTCTTTCGAAGATACATTTGCACACCGCGACCCCGACAATCATCCTTTTGCACTGAATATAGGACTTGGCCACGGTTACTACGACAGCGATCCGGACTATACCTTCATCCATAAGTCAAAAAATGTCGCCCATTTGGGAACGGTATACAACTGGAAGCACAATGAGGCGCGCACACTGCAGATGGAATTTGAAGTGTATAAAAAACTGACTGCCCTGGGCAATCCGGGCAAGGCCATACCGTTTGCCGAATTCAGCGCGGTGCTGGCAAATTTCAACAGCATTCGAGAGCACGAAGGACGGGGCGGAAATTACGAGGAAACACGTCCGCAAGACAGCGAAAAAATCAGGCTATTGCAACGAACGCTGGATATTTGGGTCAAGCAGGGACGCATCGCAAGCGGAGTGAATTGGACGGGAACAGGAAGGCAGACATATGTTTATAGCGTGGAAAGAGGCGCTGCGAATCGAAACGAGTATCTTTGCGACATTGAAGGGAATGCCCTCGATCAGAAAAAATACGCTGGCACAATATTGCCAAGATGCAATCCTCCGCTTATTGATCCGCCTGGCACTCCCGGCCCCGGAACGGATTGACATGCAATTTCTTCTGGCATTCTTTTGCCTGGTGCCCGCCTTGAGCTTTGCTCAACCGTGCGAACCGGTAAAAACGAGACCGTCGGGTGGAGGAGTTACCGGTTATGTCATTCCATCGGCGAAGCATTGTCTTACCGTGGATCTCAGGCAAAAAAGGGAATTCGACATTCATGCGATGCGGTTTCTGACATATGGTGGCAAATCGCTGCTATCCATTTTTTGCGCGCACGGGGAAACATGCACACGCTCGCCAGGTGCTTCCATGATCGACATCGATCTTCGCGGACATCGGCTCGAATCGGATGTCGATGACATGGTGGGGGTGAAGGATCTGGTTGCAAGCGAACGTATTTTTCTGCATGACGGCACGATTGTTGTCCCCGGAACGCGTGAAGCCAATGTGGGAGTCGATCTCCAGTCAATGACAAGTGCCTATAAAACCTATGCCCGACTCGACTGCAGGAAATCCGGCGTTTATTGCGGCAATGGCCAAGTGGCGACAATCAGCAAGGAGGCGCCACCTTACGAAGCAACCCGGCATATCGTTCAAAAGATGAATATTCGGGCCGGTCGGATGGGCGTGCAGATGGTTGGCATCGGCAACACGCTACGAGACAGCGTGATCGAAGTCGACAGCAGTAACGCCATCGCCTTGTTCGGTTTTGGAAGCATTGTCGAAAATAACACCATCATTGTTCATGGCAAGGAAAAGCCTGCAGCAAATGATGGCGCGCTCGTGCTCTGGGACGGAAACGGCGCTGTTATCCGCAATAACCGTTTCATCTTCAAAGGGCGTGTCAAACAGGCGCCGCCGGCAGTCCGATTGATCGATTCGAGCAACGTGACACTTGAAGGCAATACCTTCGAAGGCTTCACCCAGACTGTTGCGCCGTCGAGCAAGAGTTTTTTCACCAATAAAAAGCAATAAGCCAATGCCGTCAGCCGCAACACGATCCAAGATGCGCGCCATGGCCATTCCATGCCTGGAGCGTTCATGAAACGCCAGGTATTTCGATCGTTAATGAGAGTCAAATTCAGGCAACCTGTGCTAGGACTGGGTATTGCGTTAGGTATTCACGTTCTGCAGTCGAATGCTGCAGAGCCAACGTGCATGACACTTCCGATTTCTGACCCTCAAGGTGCTGGAGACAGAGCTTATATAGACAAGCCCGGAAGGTATTGTCTCCGGCACGATATGTTGGCTATAAAGGTATTTGATGTGCATGCGTTTAGCTATAAGGCTTTTAGCGGTGAAGGGCTGATAAGTATCACCCATCCATTTGACAGCAAAGCCAACTATCCCCGGGGGAAGGATAGCTATGTAATCGATCTGCAAGGCCACCGTCTTGTCGCTGAGGCACATAGCATGGTTGGCATCGAAAATCGTTCCGGCGGCGTGGGTGTCACTGTGCGCAATGGCTTCATCGAGGTTCCTGGCCACACCGAAGCCAACCGAGGCATGACCCTGCGTGCCGATAGCACACCGCTTGATCTGGAGGAACGTCAATGTCCGATTGGTGTCCTGAAATGCGAAGACATACCGTCGTCCCAAACGATCGACCGGCGCAGCCCAATCTATGGCGAAACCGATTACGTCATCGAAAAGATGGTTATTCGTGCCGGCTGGCGCGGCGTGGATCTTGGTGGGAGAAATAATGTTTTGCGTGACAACGTTATCGAGGTCGAAGGACGGGTGGCCGTGTTCCAGTTCGGGCCAGGCGCAGTAATCGAAAATAATACGTTTATCGTGCGCGACAAGGGTGACCGCACTGCTTTCGACGCAGCGCTGAAGCTCCGCGATGCACATGGCGCCATTGTTCGTAACAACACCTTCATTTTCGAAGGCGGCTTCTTTACCAGCGCGCCTGCGGCCATCAATCTGCTCGATTCGAAGGATGTGCTCATTGAAGGAAATACGTTCAAAGGCTTCGAGCAGAAAGTACGTGTCAATGGTGACTCGACCTATACCTTGAAATGACCGGCTTCTTACCAGTGTTCTTACAATCACTTGCCGTCGTGGGAATCACGGTGGCACCGGAGGGCTTCGCGCCGTCCCCTTTTTCGTCATCGAATGCTTGCATTCGCCTGAGTGACCCACATTCCCAAGGGTGGTCTGTCAGTGTGGAGGGTCCTGGCACCTATTGTCTCACTGAGGACCTGATTCAGTCAGCCCCACCGGCATGGATGCGATTACCGCATATGGCGGTTCCTTACGATCCGCTGGTGGCAGTGCCGCGGGGCGCAGCCGGTAACATCACGATCGATCTCGCTGGACGTCTGCTGGTGACGACAATGGAGAGCGGCCAAGGAATGATGCATCTCGGCGGTGCTGCATGGATCGACGGCGAATCGCATCCCCAGTTATCCCCTGCGCGCGGAATCTTGCTGCGCAATGGAAGCATTCGCACGACCGTTCAACCGGCCGTGATCATGATCCATAACTGGAACGGGGAGAATCAACGCTTTTACAGGAAAGCCATCGCGCAGAATACTTTGCGCGGTACGCCGCTAACCGACTCCCATGGAAACCTCGAACGCTATCAAACAACGGATTTCGTCCTTGAAAACCTGACCCTGACTTCCGACCAGATCGTCGTGCTCATGCAGGGAAAGAACAACATCATCCGCCGCTGCAAGATCATCGGCGCCAACGCAGCCGTCAACCTCTACGGCCCGAATCTGGTGTTCGAAGATAACGAGATCGTCATGACGGCACGCGATCCGGCAGACGCCGGCGGCGAGCCGCAAGTTGCCCTGTACGTCGAGGACGGCTTTGGCGCAGTCATCCGCAATAACCGCTTCGTGATCAAAGGCCGGCCCGACCGAGCTGTTGCGATGGAATTCAGGAACTCTGCAGGAGTCGTTTTCAAGGGGAATACCGTTGAGGGCAAGGCCAACCTGTATCGAACCCT
>DCDI01000136.1:0-328 GCA_002316345.1 Phyllobacteriaceae bacterium UBA1059
CGTGCTGCCCCTCACCAGCAGTCTGCCCGCCGCCAGTCTGCCCGCCGGCATTCCGCTCGCCAGCGACCTGCCCGCTGGCAGTGGCCGGTTGCCGCTGCATGCGCGGCGCATCGGCCGCCTGCTTGCGCTCGGGATAGCCCATGCCGCGCGGCTCGTTGGGCGAGAAATAATCGAGCGACGACAGGATGCCGCGCAGCACCTTGACCTCGCCGGAGGTGAAGCCCGGCCGCGTCAGCACGGCGCGCAGCTTGTCGATCATCTTGTCCTTCTTGGCCACCGGCCGGAAATAGCCGCGTGCATTCAACGCGGTTTCCAGATGGGTGAGATA
>DCDI01000136.1:555-1119 GCA_002316345.1 Phyllobacteriaceae bacterium UBA1059
CCTGATCGGCTTCCACCCGGCCCCGCAACTCGCGCGTGGCTTCCACCGGCCCGAACACCGGCTTGAACCCGTCGCGCTGCCGCGCCGTGGTGGCCAGCACGAAGGACAGGTCGGCAACCGCCTCTTCCAGCGTGTCGAACACCCGCGCGCCATCTATCAGATGATCGGCCTTGGCGGCGGTCGCTCTCGCTGCCTCGTTCGGCCAGCCATCGCGCGGCGCGACCAGCCGCAACTCGGACAGGCCAAAATTGGCCATCGCCCGCGCCACCATGCCGATATTCTCGCCCATCTGCGGCTCAACCAGAATGATCGCCGGTCCGCTATTCAGCTGCTTGCTCATGGAAAAACTGGATGTCTCGTTTGAAAACGCCCCGTCCCCTCGCATGAATCGCGCGAGGAGTGAAAGTCACGTTTGAAGGTGGCGGTTCTTTGCCTTCCGCAAACCCGATGGTATAGGACCGGCATTCCTTCCTGCAACACACACGGGCCAAGCGCCCGTGCAGTACACGAGGCATTCAATGACGAAGATCAAGGTGGCGAATCCGGTTGTCGAGCTCGACGGCG
>DCDI01000136.1:1173-24854 GCA_002316345.1 Phyllobacteriaceae bacterium UBA1059
ACGGCACGATCCGCAACATCCTGGGCGGCGTGATCTTCCGCGAGCCGATCATCATGAAGAACGTGCCCCGCCTCGTTCCGGGCTGGACGCAGCCGATCATCGTCGGCCGCCACGCTTTCGGCGATCAGTACCGCGCCACCGATTTCAAGTTCCCCGGCAAGGGCAAGCTGACGATCAAGTTCGTCGGCGAAGACGGCGAGACCATCGAGCACGAAGTGTTCCAGGCGCCGGGTTCGGGCGTCGCGATGGCGATGTACAACCTTGACGATTCGATCCGCGAATTTGCCCGCGCTTCGCTGAACTACGGCCTCCTGCGCGGTTACCCCGTGTATCTGTCCACCAAGAACACGATCCTCAAGGCCTATGACGGCCGCTTCAAGGACATCTTCCAGGAAGTCTACGAGACCGAGTTCCTGGATCAGTTCAAGGAAAAGAAGATCACCTACGAGCACCGCCTGATCGACGACATGGTCGCCTCGGCGCTCAAGTGGTCGGGCGGCTATGTCTGGGCCTGTAAGAACTACGACGGCGACGTCCAGTCCGACACGGTTGCGCAGGGCTTCGGCTCGCTCGGCCTGATGACCTCCGTGCTCATGACGCCCGACGGCAAGACCGTCGAGGCCGAGGCTGCGCACGGCACCGTGACCCGTCACTACCGCCAGCACCAGCAGGGCAAGCCCACCTCGACCAACTCCATCGCCTCGATCTTCGCCTGGACCCGTGGCCTCGCTCACCGCGCAAAGCTCGACGACAATGCCGAACTCGCCAAGTTCGCCGACACGCTTGAGAAGGTTTGCGTGCAGACCGTCGAGAGCGGTCACATGACGAAGGACCTGTCCCTGCTGATCGGTCCGGACCAGCCTTGGTTGTCGACCACCGGCTTCCTCGACAAGATCGACGAGAATCTCCAGAAGGCGATGGGCGCTTAAGCCCCTCCATCTTCACTTCTTGAAAAGGCGCGGTTCCCACCGCGCCTTTTCGGCATTTTGGGCTGCATTTCCGGAATTTTTGTTGCCATTTCCGGAAGAAACGGGCTCGATCTTCCGGAAATCTGGCGCTTTTAGAGGGAAAAACCGGATGACCGCAGCCATCAAATTCTACACCAATCCCATGTCCCGCGGCCGCATCATCCGCTGGATGCTCGAAGAAGTCGGGCAGCCCTACGACACCGAGATCCTCGGCTATGGTGTTGATATGAAAGGCGAATATCGCAGCGTGAACCCGATGGGCAAGGTGCCAACGATCGTCCATAACGGCCAGATCGTCACCGAATGCGCCGCCATCTGCGCCTATCTCGCCGACGCCTTCCCCCAAGCCGATCTGGCACCTGAAATCAGCCAACGCGCCGATTACTACCGCTGGCTTTTCTTCGCCGCCGGCCCCCTCGAAGCCGCCGTCACCAACCGAGCGCTCAGCGTGCAAGTGCCTGATGATAAACGAGGAATGGTCGGCTACGGCTCGTTGGAAGACGTCATCAACACGCTCGAAACAGCCATTTCCGGCAAGCAATACATAGCCGGAAACCGCTTCACCGCCGCCGACGTCTATGTCGGCTCCCACATCGCCTGGGGCCTCGGCTTCAACTCCATCGAACCCCGTCCCGCCTTCGTCAGCTACGTCGAGAGCTTGAAAAACCGCCCCGCCTACAAGAAGGCCGCCGAACTGGACGATGCGCTGATCAAAGCTGCTCAGGAGGCAAAGAGCAGCTAAGCAATTGTTGTCGTTGCCTGTTATACGGCAACCGTTTCTTCAGTCCGCTCAAGTTTGATGACCTTCGGATCAAACACCGTCCGGAACAGCTCGGACTGGCCGACATAGATCAGCGTGCGATCGGCCATTCTTTCCAGAAAGGCAGTCAACGCATCGCACGCGTCGTCATCCAGATCCTCAAAAACATCGTCGAAGATGATAAAGCGCGGACGCAGGATCAGAAGGCTCGCAAAAGCGAGACGGGTCTGATCCTCGCGATCCAGCACTTGGCTCCAGGCCGAAGATGTATCCAGCGCGTTCTGCAAGCGACCAAGCCCCACCTCCTGCAAGGCATCAAGCAAACCGTCTCGCCCGAAGTCTGCCGGTGCATGTGGATAGCAGAGCAGTTCAGCAAGCGTCCCCGCCGGGAGTTGCCCTGCCCGCGCCACGAACCGCAAATCGCGGCTTTCAGGATAAACGACTTCGCCGCGACCCCAAGGCCAGTCACCGGACAAGGCATGAAAGAAAATGCGCTGTTCCTGTCCGGAGGACGACGCGATCATCAGGCGCTCACCCAACGCAATATCAAGGCTGTCTGTCTCCAGCCGCAAGGATGCTGAATAGGCAGCCTGAGGATCGACAGTGGCCCTGAAGCCGTTGATGGAAAACGTTGATTTTGCTCCGACCCGGTAGGCGATGCACGCCTTCGACGATGCGGAGATGTCCATTTCATTCAGCGCCTGCCGGAAGGTGCTCACGCGCATCAGCGTCGCCCGCCAGTTCGAAATCATGCCGAAGTTCGTGACGTACCATTGCAACGCTGCATTGACCTGGCTGAACGCGCCGGCGGCCATCATCAGGCCGCCAAAGGACAAGGCACCCGAAAAATAGGCCGGTGCGGCGACAACAAGCGGTACGATTTGCGCGAGCCAACCGAAACCTGAGGAAACCCAGGTCAGCCGCGTCTGCGCCCATGCAAGTTCGCGAAACACACGCAGCAGCGAAACGATCCGTTCGCCGATCCGGCGCCGCTCGCGCTCCTGTCCGTCAGCAATCGAGATGACGGCAAGGCTTTCGCTTGTTCGCATCAAGATCGCGCGCAGATCGGCTTCCCGCGCAGACCGCGACTCGTTCAGTCCGACCAACCGGCGCCCCACTACACTGGTGAGAACGGACGCTGTGCCGGCATAAACGACGGCAGCCCAGACCATATAGCCGGGAATGGCAATCCGGTACCCGCCAAGGGGAAGAACAAGATCACCGGATGTGTTCCACAAGACGCCGACGAAGCTGACCAAGAGGATCGTTGCCTGAACCATGCCGATCGAAAGCGATGTGCTCATATCGGACAGATTGCGCGCATCCTCATGCAGGCGCTGATCAGGATTGACGCCGAATGGACTTGAGGACGCGAGGCGGATAGCCCGTTTGCGCCGCAACCACTGATCGACAAGATCATTTGTCAGCCCTTCGCGCAAACTGAGCGCCATCATCTGGTTGAGCCAGGATTGACCGACATTGAGCACCAGAAGAACCGCGACAATGGCGAAGAAGACCTGCAGCTGCTTTACGAAATCCGGCAGGCTGCGCCGTTCCAGCGCATTGTAGAAGGGGACGTTCCAGCGGTTAAGTTCAAGCTGCGCGAAGACGGTGAGCAGGATGACGCTCAGCAAGGCACCCGTCAGCAGGAGGATGCGCGTACGCGCTGCCGAGTGCCAGAAGGCACGAAGCATGAGCCGCATCTGGTCACGCAGGGACAAAACGGCGGTGCCAGCTACAACAAAAGCAGCAGCGTCAACATTTGCAGGCGCCATCAGGACCCCAGAACCACTAAGCAGATATCTGGCTCGCACAGTGCAAGGCCATTCGTCCAGCAGATTGCATCGATCGAACGGCTTGCCGCGTCATAACGTGGCTGTGAGCGGGCCAGGGGCTGAAACGGAGCGAAGTCGACCCATATGGGAGGCTCCACTTGAAAGGAGATCGCACCATGAAGTCTATGTCCCTCGTTCTTGCCGCAGCCGCGCTTGCAAGCCTGTCCAACGTGGCTTCGGCTCAAACCAGCACCTGGGTCGAGGTCGACGACAAGACCATGGTTGCACCGTTCAATGTCGACGCTGATCGCCTTGAAGACATGGACGTTCATAACGCGGCTGGCCAGAAGATTGGCGAGATCGAGGACGTCATCGGCGCCGATCGCGCGACGGCCACAGCCTTGGTTGTCGATTTCGATGATCAGGCCGGATATGGCGACAGGGACGACATCATCGTGCCGATCGAGCGCTTCTCTCTCGACGGAGTGAAGCTCGTTCTGAAGGACGACGCTGCCACGGTTGCAGCTTACGAGGTCTACAAGGACTGACGAAAACCGCACGTGGCGGAATGAAAAAGGCCGGCTTGGATAGCCGGCCTTTTTGTTAAGCTGCGAGGGCTGACTTGACCGCCGCTATGGCTGCATCGGCCTGGCTTCCATCCGGTCCGCCAGCTTGCGCCATATCCGGCCGTCCGCCGCCGCCCTGCCCGCCCAGAGCCGCCGAAGCCACCCGTACGAGATCAACCGCGCTGATGCGGCTCGTCATATCCTGCGTGACACCAACAACCGCGCTGGCTTTGCCGTCTTCGGCCACGCCGATGAAGACGACGACGCCTGAACCGACCTGCTGCTTTGCTTCGTCGGCAAGCGGCTTCAAATCCTTCGGCGACACACCTGTGACTGTCCGACCAACAAAGGACAGGCCGGCAACCTGCTCGGCTTCACTGCTGCCACCTGCGCCTCCGCCACCGAGTGCCAGCTTGCGGCGGGCATCGTTGAGTTCGCGCTCCAGCTTACGGCGCTCCTCGACCAGGGCTTCGACGCGGGCAACCGCATCAGCCGGCGCGACCTTCAGGGTCGCGGCGACGGCCTTCAAGCGACGATCCTGCTCATCAAGATGACGCCGAGCCGCCTCGCCTGTCACGGCCTCGATACGGCGGACGCCCGAAGCGACCGCGCCTTCATTCACGAGGCGAACCAGACCAATATCGCCAGTCGCCGAAACGTGGGTGCCACCGCAAAGCTCGGTCGAATAGGACTTGCCGGCCTTGTCGCCCTCGATCGCCGTGCCCATCGACACGACACGGACTTCATCACCGTACTTCTCGCCAAAGAGAGCCATTGCGCCCTCGGCAATGGCATCATCAACGGCCATCAAGCGCGTCGTGACCGGACTGTTCTGGACCACGATGGCATTGGCCATCCGCTCCACTTCCTCCAACTCGGCATCCGAGATGCCTTTCGGATGCGAGAAGTCGAACCGCAGCCGTTCGGGCGCAACAAGCGAACCCTTTTGAGCGACATGTGTGCCAAGCACTTCACGCAAGGCTTCGTGGACGAGATGAGTCGCGGAATGGTTGGCCCGCAACTTGGCGCGGCGGGCATGATCCACTTTCATCTCGACAGGAGCACCGACCTTCAGGTTGCCCGACACAACTTTCGCTTGATGAACGAAAACCCCATCGGCCTTCTTCTGGGTGTCGCTGATCTCCAGCTGGAAACCTTCGCCGGATAGCGTACCCGTATCACCCATCTGGCCGCCGGACTCGCCATAGAAGGGCGTCTGATTGGTGACGACAGAAACAGTGTCTCCAACCGCAGCATGCTCAACCTCGTCGCCGTCCTTGACCAGCGCCGTTATAACACCCTCGGACTGTTCGGTGTCATAGCCCAGGAACTCAGTGCCGCCGACCCGGTCGCGCACTGCAAACCAAACGGTTTCGGTCGCTGCCTCGCCGGAACCTGCCCAGTTGGCGCGAGCCTCGGCTTTCTGACGTTCCATGGCCGTATTGAAGCTGGCGAGATCGACAGTAATGCCGCGCTGGCGCAGGGCATCCTGCGTTAGATCGAGCGGGAAGCCGTACGTGTCGTAAAGCTTGAACGCGGTTTCGCCATTGAGGCTGTCGCCTTCCTGCAAGGAAGACGTTGCATCCGACAGCAAGGTGAGCCCGCGCGCCAACGTGGTACGGAAGCGGGTTTCTTCGAGCTTCAGCGTTTCCGTAATCAGCGGCTGGCCGCGAACGAGCTCGGGATAGGCCTGACCCATCTCGCGCACCAAGGCCGGGACTAGGCGCCACAGCAACGGATCGCGTGCGCCGAGCAGCTGCGCGTGGCGCATGGCGCGGCGCATGATGCGACGCAGCACATAACCGCGCCCCTCGTTGGACGGCAAAACGCCATCGGCAATCAGGAAGCTGGATGCCCGCAGGTGGTCGGCGATGACCCGATGGCTCGCGCGGTTCTTGCCCTCCGCCTTAACGCCCGTCGCTTCTTCCGAGGCGCGGATCAGCGCCTGGAACAGGTCAATGTCGTAATTATCGTGCTTGCCCTGAAGCACGGCTGCGATGCGCTCAAGCCCCATGCCGGTATCGATGGATGGGCGCGGCAAAGGCACGCGCTCTTCCTTCGTCAGTTGCTCGAACTGCATGAAAACGAGATTCCAGATCTCGATGAAACGGTCGCCATCCTCATCAGGGCTGCCGGGAGGGCCACCGGCGATTTCCGGACCGTGGTCATAGAAGATCTCGGAGCAAGGGCCGCACGGACCCGTATCGCCCATCGCCCAGAAATTGTCTGATGTCGCGATGCGGATGATGCGGTCTTCCGGCAGACCGGCAATCTTGCGCCAGAACGTCGCCGCTTCGTCATCGGTGTGATAAACCGTGACGACCAGCTTGTCCTTGGCGAGGCCAAATTCCTTGGTGATCAGGTTCCAGGCAAGTTCGATCGCCTGTTCCTTGAAATAGTCACCGAACGAGAAGTTGCCGAGCATCTCGAAGAAGGTGTGATGCCGTGCGGTATAACCGACATTGTCGAGATCGTTGTGCTTGCCGCCAGCGCGCACGCATTTCTGCGAGGTTGCGGCGCGGCTATATGGACGCTGTTCCAGGCCTGTAAAGACGTTCTTGAACTGAACCATGCCGGCATTGGTGAACATCAATGTCGGATCGTTGCGTGGCACCAGCGGGCTCGACGCAACAGGCTGATGCCCATTTGCCTGGAAATAATCGAGAAAAGCCGATCGGATCTCGTTGACGCCACTCATGCTCAGGCCTTCGTGAAGAGGTGCCGCAGGGCGGCCAAGGAACCGGCCTTTTAGCGTCAAGCGACGGCAGGTGTCCAGAACGACGCCGCACCATACCCAGGCAGGCTTTGCACATCGCAACCGGCCTTGATGCAGCGCCGCCGACCGGTCAAAGAAAAGGCGCCGGATCGCTCCGGCGCCTTCAAATCAGGCTTCCGCAGCCCGATCACCATCATCATCGCCGTCGAGCCCGCCTGGGCCGCCGTTCTCCAGGAACTTCTCGGCGATCAGGCCTGCGTTCTGGCGCAGCGTCTTCTCGATCTCGTTCATGACGTCCGGATGATCGCGCAAGAAGATCTTGGCATTTTCACGCCCCTGTCCCAGCCGCTGCGAATTGTAGGAGAACCAGGCACCCGACTTCTCGACAACACCAGCCTTCACGCCGAGATCAACCAACTCGCCGGTCTTGGAAACGCCTTCGCCATACATGATGTCGAATTCAACCTGCTTGAAGGGCGGAGCAAGCTTGTTCTTGACCACCTTAACGCGGGTCTGATTGCCCACGACTTCATCGCGGTCCTTGACCGAACCAATGCGGCGAATATCCAGACGCACCGACGCATAGAACTTGAGTGCATTGCCGCCGGTGGTGGTTTCCGGCGACCCGAACATCACACCGATCTTCATACGGATCTGGTTGATGAAGATGACCATCGTGTTCGAGCGCGAGATCGAAGCCGTCAGCTTGCGCAGAGCCTGGCTCATCAGGCGCGCCTGCAAGCCGGGCAACGAATCGCCCATCTCGCCTTCGATTTCAGCACGCGGCGTCAGCGCCGCCACCGAGTCGACCACCAGCACGTCGATGGCACCCGAGCGCACCAGCGTGTCACAGATCTCCAAGGCCTGCTCACCCGTATCGGGCTGCGAGATCAGAAGGTTCTCAAGATCGACGCCGAGCTTGCGGGCATAGACCGGATCCAGAGCATGCTCGGCATCCACGAAGGCGCAGACGCCACCCTTCTTCTGGGCTTCGGCTACGGTATGCAGCGCCATCGTGGTCTTGCCCGAGCTTTCCGGGCCATAAATCTCGACGATACGACCCTTCGGCAAGCCACCGACGCCTAGCGCAATATCGAGGCTGAGCGAGCCGGTTGAAACCGTTTCGATCTCCACCACCTGCTCGTTCTTGCCGAGCCGCATGATCGAGCCTTTGCCGAATGCGCGCTCGATTTGCGAGAGCGCCGCATCCAGAGCTTTTGTTTTGTCCACCGAGCTTTCCTCAACTAGCCGCAACGAGTTCTGCGCCATGATACAACACCCCTTGGTCGTGAATCTTGGTCGAAAATGAGGTTCGACCGGCTTTTTTGGACTAGTTCGTACGTACTTCTTTTGTTCTCATATTGCAAGAGCCTTTAAGTCACTGCTTGCAAATGGAATTTGTTCAATTGTATCTGGTTTGTTCCAGCTTGCCAAATGCTTGTGTATAAAGGATGGTTGGCGGTGCCCGTCCCACAGCGATCCAACCCTCGGGACGCCCAAGCGGATCTACGCAGAAGGAGCGATTCTGTGGCAAGCCGTTTATGAAAAAGCCGCGCAGATCACTCTGCACGGCTCTTAAGTTGCCGGGGGCCTTTCGGCTCACAAATTAGAAGTCCTCAGGTGATCGGCGTCAGGTAGATTTCCACGCGCCGGTTCTGTGCACGGCCGGACTCGTTGGCATTGGATGCGATCGGCTGCGTTTCACCATAGCCGTTGACTGCGAAGCGACGGGGGTCAACGCCCCGTGCACCCAGGTAATCCGCGACCGAGCTCGCACGACGCTGAGACAAGGCATAGTTGTGGCTGTCGCTGCCAGTGGAGTCCGTATGACCGTTCACATCGACGATGGTCTGGTTGTACTTCTTCAGCACAAGTCCGACCGCGTTCAGCGTGCCGTAGAAGCCCGGCATGACCGAATCCTGATCGGTGGCGAAGGTGATGTTGGACGGCATGTTCAGCACGATGCGGTCGCCCTGGCGGCTGACCGATACGCCCGAACCCTGCAACTGAGCACGCAGCTCGGCTTCCTGCCGATCCATGTAAACGCCAACGGCACCACCGGCCAAGGCACCCACGCCTGCGCCGATCAGAGCATTGCGGCGATCATTGCCGCCGGCCAACATGCCGCCCAGTGCACCGATGCCAGCACCAAGTGCCGCACCCCCGGCGGTGTTCGAAATCTTTTGCTCACCCGTGTAAGGATCCGTGGTGCATGCGCCGAGAAGCAACGCTCCGGCGACGGTGGTGGCTACGATCAAGCGCAAGGCAATCCCCTTTCCCTCACAAACACCAAAGCGACCGGCTTTGGTTGGCCGGTCGCTCATAGCACAAAATAAGGCAAAAGGTGGATCGAGCCTGCCGGTCTACTCTTCCGGCGCGCCTGGCTTGGTCGGATTTGTCATTGAAACAGGATCGCTGGCCGGGAAAGTGTCTTCGAGGCTGTCCTCGAGCTTGCCGTCCTTCTTGTCTCGCGCTTTATCCGCCTGCTCTTTCTGGAGCGATTTCACCGCCGGCGATTCGGCGGCAGGGCTCTTGTTGGTGTCTTCGGCGACCATGGCTAAACCTCCAGCTTTGATCGTCTTCAAAACGCGGGAGACCGAGGCTTGTTCCGGGATGATCGTTCATCCTCGTGTTGGACGTTCATCATCCTCCTCGTGGAACGCCATGAACGCTGTCTTGTACTCAGTAGAAGCTGCCGGCGGGCTAAATGCGCGGGTCTGAGTTGGCGAAGAGTTGCGCCTTGATGAAACAAGCGCTCGCGCTTTTTGTAGAAGAAGCTTGGCCAAAAGGCTGACGTTCAACGATCCGTCTCGCGGCTTTAGCTTTACATGATAAGCCTGAGACGACGCATCGCGTTCTGCCAAGCCGGTGTTGTTTCGAGAGTTCCTCACCACGCACTCAATACAACCTGAAATTGCAGAGTGCTGTAAAGCTCGGCAGCTTACTTTTCCGTTTCAGAAACGTACCGGAATTGAATCAACCGGTATCATCGGTCCATGCAGCTGGACGTGTTCCCGCCATTAAACCTTGCCGTTACCGCCTTCCAGAACGTCTTTGACCGTTGATGCGAGCTGCTTCAGCGAGAAAGGCTTTGGCAGAAAGCCGAACTGAGCGTCGGCCGGCAGATTTTTGGCGAAAGCATCTTCTGCATAACCGGATACGAAAATGAATTTGATATCGGGCTGGCGCTGGCGCAACTCGCCGAGCAAGGTCGGTCCGTCCATTTCCGGCATCACCACATCCGACACGACAATGTCGATCTTGCCGTCCAGCTCCTCGAAGATTTCCAGCGCTTCGACACCCGACGAGGCTTCATGAACGGTGTAGCCACGCGAGGTCAGAACGCGCACGCCACCCATGCGTACGGCATCTTCGTCTTCCACCAGAAGCACGGTCGCCGATCCCGATAAGTCCTGTGAAGCCGACGCGGCAGGCGTCGGGACCGCCGGCGTTTCCACGGCTTCGGCCGGCCGCGTCTCGCTGGCGGCAGACACTTCAACGATGTGGCGTGGCAGGAAGATCCGGAACGTGGCGCCACTGCCGACTTCCGAGTCGCAGAAGATATAACCGCCGGTTTGCTTGATGATGCCGTACACCATCGACAGGCCGAGCCCGGTGCCCTCGCCCACGCCCTTCGTCGTGAAGAACGGCTCGAAGATCTTCTTCATGACCTCCGGCGCGATGCCGCTGCCGCTGTCTTGCACCTCGACCACGACGTAGTCGGCTTCGGGAAGTTCGCGATAGCCGTAGCGGCTGCTTTCCTCGGTGGCGACATTGAGCGTGCGCACCGTCAAACCGCCCCCCCCGGGCATGGCATCGCGCGCATTGACCACGAGGTTGACGATGACCTGTTCGAACTGGCCGATATCCGCCCGTACCGGCCACAAATCACGACCGTGATCGATCTGGAGCTTGATCTTGTTGCCGACGAGACGCGCCAGCAGCATGCGCAGATCGGCCAGCACGTCGGTGAGGTTCAGCACCTGCGGCCTCAGCGTCTGCTTGCGCGAGAAAGCCAGAAGCTGGCGCACGAGCGAGGCCGCGCGATTGGCATTCTGCTTGATGTTCATGATGTCCGGGAAGGAAGGATCGGACGGACGGTGGTTGGTTAGAAGCAGATCGGACGCCATGATGATGGCGGTCAGAACGTTGTTGAAGTCATGCGCGATGCCGCCCGCAAGCTGACCGACGGCCTGCATCTTCTGGCTCTGCGCCATCTGATTTTCGAGGGCCTTCTGCTCGGTCGTTTCCACGACATAAACGATTGCCGCTTCTTCAGCGCCTTCGCTGTCGCTCAGATCGGCCACGGCGTTGACGTAAACACGCATGTGCCGCTCTTCATTGTTGGGCAGCACGGTGTCGATCGGTGCAATATCGGCCTGCCGCTGGCGGGCTTTTTCCAATGCCGCATGGAAGGCCGGGCGGTCGCGATCGTGGATCACGGAGTCCAGCCGAACGCGGCGGTCGATCGCGTCGCGGTCCACCACCGTCGAGAACAGCGACAGGAACGGTGCGTTGGTGCGCAGGATGCGGCCCTGCGCGTCTACGCCGGCAATGGCCATCGGCGTCGAATTGAAGAAGCGAGTGAAGCGGACTTCGGAAGCACGCAGGTCGGCAGACGAATCTTCGCCTTCCGTGCGGTTGAGGACGATAGTGCGCGAGGCGGCCGGCACACCGTCGCGGGTCGCCGACACACGGTGCATGAAGCGAACGGGCAGCGCTTCGCCGGATGTGGTGGCGAGATCGAGATCGATCACCGCGTTGCGCGTCGTGCCGGGATCGGCTTTGACCGAGCGGATCAGCGCCATGCCGTCGCCGGCCACGATCTCGCGCAGCGTGACGGAGCCTGGCGTGAAGTTGGCGAGGTCGACGCCCAACCACTCCGCCAGGGTCGCGTTGATATAAGTGACGCGGCCATCCGGGTCGGCGGCAAAGAAGCCGGCTGGGGCATGGTCGAGGTGGTCGATGGCTTTTTGCAGATCGAGGAAGAAGCGCTCCTGCTCGGCGCGTTCTTCCGAAATGTCGGCGATCTGCCAGGCATTGACGGGCTGGCGTTCACCGGGCATGCGGAAGGGCCGTGCAACCACGCGATACCAATGCGCGCCGGCTTCCGCACCCGGCTGAATCGCCTGAGGAAGCCGGAATTCACCGTCGCTACCGCGCCCTTTCCGCAAACCGGACGCGAGCCGGTAGATCGTTTCCGATGCTTCAGGCAGGTCCGACAGCATGCCCTCGACCGTCTTGATGTCGGCAGCCGAGGTTGTGCCAGTCATATCGGCATAGGAGCGGTTGGCGTAAAGGACGCGGTTCTTGGCATCGGTAACCAGCAGGCCCTGCCCCATCGTGTCGACGAAAGCCTTGGACAGATCATCGGTGCTGGAACGCGGCGCGATCTGAACGAAGCCGATCGCCGTGGCGAAAAGATAGCCGACGCCGATCATCGCCAGCATGCCGAGCATGCCGAGCATGAACGGATCGCCGAGACGATCGCGGAAGATCGTGAAGATGAAGGCGGCGACCACCAGAACGCCGATGAAGATCAGCAGCCGCGTTACGGTTCCCGGCCGCGTGTTTTGATCCACGATCGGCGCGGTCGAAACCGTTTCCTTCTGATCTTTGGCCATGCGTTTTCGCCCGATTCCCTGCTTGGCCGTTTGAATCACATTCCAGGCGCAGCGGAAAGGTCCGCCCCATCTTGTAAAGGCAGGGGCTCCGCCTAGCTTGCTGGAAAGGATTGTGCGTGGTTACTGTGCCACAGGTCACAGAACAAGAATGCAAGGAGGCTGACTTTGCTCGCCTGGTTTGAGTCGATTGTCGGCCCGGAATATGCGCCTGCCGCCATGTGGACGATCATCGCCATTGTCGCGCTGATCGTCTTGTTGATCGTGCTGCGCCTGTTGCGCGGCCTGTCTTCCGGCACCTTCGTGATGGGCGGCCGCAACCGCAAGGCTCGGCTGGCTGTGATGGACGCCACCGCCGTGGACGCCAATCGTCGTCTGGTTCTGGTACGTCGCGACGAGGTAGAGCACCTCATCCTGATCGGCGGTCCGACGGATGTGGTCGTCGAGCAGAATATCCGGCCCTACGCGCCGACGCGCGCCCATGGCGAGCCGGACGCTTTCGCCCCGGTAGCCCATCAAGCTGCGCCGGTTACCCGGTCCACGCGCGACGTTCACGATCTGCCCGTCGCTCCACCACCAGCCCCTGCACCGCGTGCGGTTGAACGGCCTGCGCCTGCCCCTCAACAACGTGCGGCAGCTCCTGCTGTGCAGCCGCAACCCGCTCCGCGTCAGCAAGTGCCGCAGCAAGCCTATCCGGAGCCTGCACCTACTGTAGCGCAGCCTGCACCGGAAGCGCCTTACACGCCACCTGTCTCACCGGCAGTGGAACGACCGGTTGCACCTCCGATAGCTCCGTCGGTGCAGCGCGATTTTGCAGCACCACCAGTGTCCGTCCGGTCTGAGCCAACCTTGGACGTTGCGCCCCGTACACCTGCGCCTGTTGCTACCCAGCGGCCTTCTGACGATGACAGCGCGCTGGAAGACGAGATGAATCGACTGCTAAGCGGCTTCGACACCGAACCAAAGCGGTGAAACAGAAAAGGCGCTTCCCTCGGAAGCGCCTTTTTGATGTTTTTGGAGACGAGGTGCCTTAGTCGTCCCGATAGACCTTTTCGCGGCGCTCATGGCGTTCCTGGGCTTCGATCGACAAAGTCGCGATCGGCCGCGCATCGAGGCGCTTCAAAGAAATCGGCTCACCTGTTTCCTCACAGAAGCCATAGGTGCCTTCGTCCAAACGGAAGAGCGCCGCATCGATCTTGGAGATCAGCTTGCGCTGACGGTCACGCGCGCGCAGCTCGATCGAACGATCGGTTTCCGAAGAAGCACGATCGGCAAAATCGGGGTGGTTGGCATTCTCTCGCTGGAGAATTTCCAGCGTCTCGCGCGCTTCACGAAGAATGTCGTTCTTCCAAGCCACGAGCTTGGCGCGGAAGTACGAGCGCTGCCGATCATTCATAAACGGCTCGTCTTCGGAGGGTACATATTCGTCAATCACGAGCGCGTTCATAAGACTCACCCCACAACATTGAACCCGGCGCCTATATATTTCGGGAGAATACCCCGCACAAGCGGCTTGTGGCAGCGACACGCAAAAGTTAATCTTTGCTATAAGCGCAAGAGGATCAATGACTTACCGGAGCGCTCCTTGCGTCCGAAAGGAAGCTGTGCCTGTTTCAGCAGCAAACTGACTGTCATCAGAACAAGAAATGATGGACACAAAGAAGCTGTATAGCGGCCAGTATATGCAGGCTTTCTCAAGCAAGTCCTACGACTAAAGGGGTAGATCATCGCTAGCCGGCTTTATCTTCTGCGTCACGCCAAGGCCCGTTTTGCCTCTCCCGGCATGCGCGACTTTGATCGTCCGCTTGAACCAATTGGACAGGACGATGCGTCCGCGGTCGGCCGCGACATGGCCGAGCGGAACTGGATGCCCGACCTGGTGCTTTGCTCAACGGCAACGCGTGCCCAGCAGACATGGGACGGCTGCAGTGCAGAGCTTTCATCTGTACCGCCGACAAGGCTGATCGAGGATCTGTATAGCGCCGACGCCTCCGGCTACGTTCAGATCATCCAGGCATCGGGTGCGGGACAATCGCTGATGCTGGTCGGGCACAATCCGATGATTGAGGATGTGACGCTGGCGCTCGCGTCGCATGACGATCCCCATGCCGAGCAACTTCGCCGGTCAGGCTTTCCTACTGCTGGCCTTGCCGTGATCGACTTCGAGGATGACATCGCGAACATCCAGCCTGGAACAGGCCGCCTCATCGAAATCCTCAAGCCCGAAGGCCGCTAGCATTTAAAAGGAAGCCGGACTCTCTATATGCGGCTCGGACTTTCACGGAGCCGGGCGTGGCATCTTCAATCACCAGTCTGACCGATGAAGCGCGGATTGCGCTCGACACACTGACTGGCCGCGCCAGCAATCTCGTCAATCCAACGCTGCGGATCGGTGTGACTGGCCTGTCGCGTGCGGGCAAGACCGTGTTCATTTCCGCGCTGGTGCACAATCTCCTGCATGGCGGCCGTCTGCCGCTGTTTGAGGCGCAAAAGTCCGGCCGCATTGCGCGCGCCTTTCTGGAAGAACAGCCCGACGACGCGGTTCCGCGCTTCCAGTATGAAGATCACATCCGCGCGCTGATCTACGATCGGATTTGGCCGGACTCGACCCGGGCGATTTCCGAGCTTCGTCTGACCGTCGAATACGAGTCGGCATCAGGCTGGAACCGCATGTTCTCGCGCGGTCGTTTGTCGATCGACATCGTGGATTATCCGGGAGAATGGCTGCTCGATTTGCCGCTTTTGGGCAAGACCTACGCGGAATTCTCCCGAGATGTGTTCGAACTTGCCGCTTTTCCCGTCCGTGCCGGGCTATCTCAGGAGTGGCGCGCACGCGCGGCGACCGTCGATCCGAATGCCGATGCCGACGAGATGACGGCACGCTCGCTTGCCGAGATCTTCACCGCCTATTTGAAGGCGGGCAAGGATGACAGCCGGGCTTTGTCCACGCTGCCGCCGGGGCGCTTTCTCATGCCGGGCGATCTCGAGGGCTCGCCGGCTCTGACCTTCGCACCTCTGCCCAATCTCAACGATGTAAGGCCGAGATCAGGCTCGCTGCATGCGATGATGGCGAGACGCTATGAGGCTTACAAGTCGCATGTGGTGAAGCCGTTCTTCCGCGAGCATGTCACGCGGCTGGATCGCCAGATCGTGTTGGTTGATGCCATGCAGGCCATGAACGCCGGTAGTGAGGCGGTTGCCGATCTGGAACGGGCGCTGACCGAGATCCTGAACTGCTTTCGCCAGGGACGCGGCAATCTGCTGACCGACCTGTTTTCGCGCCGCATCGACCGTATCTTGATCGCTGCGACAAAGGCCGATCACATTCATCATGAAAGCCATGACCGGCTTCAGGCGATCGTTCGGCGTATTTCTGACCGGGCTATTGCGCGCGCTGATTTCTCCGGTGCAGCAGTCGATGTCGTTGCCATGGCCGCCGTGCGCGCGACCCGTGAAGGCACGGTCGGCGATGGGTCGGACGCATTGCCGGTCATCATGGGAACACCACTGGCCGGTGAAACGATCGACGGCGAGCGGTTCGATGGAAAAACGGAAACAGCCATATTTCCCGGTGACTTGCCGGCGAAACCGGATTCGATCTTTCAAGACGCTGATTCGAATTCTCATCCGATCCGCTTCGTGCGTTTCCGCCCTCCAAGGCTTGAGCGCAACACGGCCGGCATGACGCTGTCCCTGCCCCATATCCGTCTCGACCGCGCCTTGCAGTTCCTGCTGGGGGATCAACTCGCATGACCGAAACGCCGCGCCGCCCCGCTTCGTTTCCCATCACCGCCGAGCCTGAAGCGCCCTTGCATGTGGATGCAGCGCCGCGTCGTCCGCGCGCGATCGTTGACACGTCTGCGGTGCGCGCTGCGGAACGCGACATCTTCGACGAACCAGACGTTGTAACCGCACCGCCTCCACCGGCCACAGCAAGGCGGCGCCGCTCGCCTTTGGCGGCGATCTTCCTGTCCGCGTTCGGCGCCTTCGTGTCGCTGGCTGTCGGGCTTTGGGCCGAGAGCATCATCCGCGATCTGTTTGCCCGCACCGAATGGCTGGGCTGGCTTGCCGCTGCTCTGGCAGGCATCGCCGCTTTGGCGTTGCTGGCGATCCTCTTGCGAGAAGTCATTGCCCTGCGGCGGCTTAAATCCATGGAAGTGTTCCGCAGCCGGGGTACAGCCGTGATCGCCAACAATGACACCAAGGGCGCACGGGCTCTGGTGCAGGATCTCAGCTCGTTCCTGTCGGCGAAGCCCGAAACCGCAGCCGGACGGCGCATGCTGAACGATCTGCGCGATGATGTGATCGATGGCGCCGACCTGATGCGCCTGGCCGAAACCGAACTTCTCACGCCGCTCGATCAGCGTGCGCAGATCATGATTCTCGATGCCGCCAAGCGCGTGTCGCTGGTCACGGCCGTGAGCCCACGCGCGCTGGTGGATCTGGCCTACGTGATCTTCGAAGCAGGACGTTTGATCCGGCGCATTGCCGACCTTTATGGCGGCAGGCCGGGTACGCTCGGTTTTATCCGCATTGCACGCGACGTGCTGGCCCATTTGGCGGTTACCGGTACGGTCGCGTTTGGTGACAGTCTGGTGCATCAGTTGGTTGGTCAGGGACTTGCGGCACGCCTTTCTGCAAGGCTTGGGGAAGGCGTCGTCAACGGCATGATGACGGCTCGCATCGGGCTTGCGGCCATGGAAACGGCGCGTCCGCTTCCCTTTAACGCCGTGCGCCGGCCCGGTATCGGCGACTTCTTGGCTGCGCTCTCCGCCTTTGCCCGCGCGCGTCGAAGTGAAGGCGACAGTGCCCCTGCGTGACTCGATCAAAGCGCCGAGTCGACACGAGCGCTACGAAGCATTAACCATTCGAAGGCATGGTCAAATTCAGTTTTCCAGCCCTCGTGTCCCGTCTGGTAGCCCTTTGATGAAACGCACTGTACTTTCTGCTGCGGCTGCTGTTGCCGTGCTCGCTTCCACGTTCGCTTCGCCTGTTTTCGCAGCCGATCAGGACAAGCAATTCTTCGAAGGCGTACAGGGCGAGTGGTCCGGCGCGGGCGAAGTCGTAGCCGGCAAGTACAAGGGCACGAAGTTCAACTGCAACTTCACAGGCTCCAGCCACGCCCAGAAGGTCGGCATGGCGCTCGATGGCAGCTGCCGCGTCGGCATGTTCACGCAGGTGATGTCGGCCCGCTTCGAAAAGAACGGAAAGACCTATTTCGGCACCTTCCTCGATGGCGCTGAAGGCAAGGGCCTCAACGTGACGTCCGGCAATGTCACCGGCGACAAGGCGGTCTTCGGTCTGCACCGCGCCCAGCTTCGCGGCGCGATGCTCGCCCGCCTGGCTGATCCGGAAACGATGAACGTCACCATTTCCGTTCGCGTGAACGAAGAGATGGTGCCAGTGATCGGCATGAGCCTGAAGCGCATCGACATGACCGCCGTCGGCGCCATCGCCAAGAACTAAGCGCCAGCGTCTGTTCGCTGGGCGTTACCGCGCCCAGCTCTCACCTGAAGCGGCGACCGTGATGCCGCTTTTGTCCAAGCCAGCGGCAACGTCCGCAGCCGATCCCTCGGCTATCGACAGGTCCGGCGCAATTTCAGCGAGAGGCACCATTACGAAGGCCCGCTCGCTCATGCGCGGATGCGGCACCTGCAAGCCGGGCTCCTTCACGCTGCGGTCGTCGAACCACAAAACATCCATGTCGATGACGCGCGGACCCCACCGCTCCGCCCGTACGCGCTTTAGCTGGCTTTCGGTGGCCAGGCACAAGTCCAAAAGAGCGCGCGGTTCGAGCGTCGTGCAAAGCTCTGCCACGGCATTCAAGAAGTCCGGCTGGTCGAGCTTTCCCCAAGGTGGCGTGCGATAAAGCGATGACACGGCGACAACGCTGACCTCGGCGCTTTCATCCAGCCGATGCAGAGCGTCACGCATGGCAGCCTGCGGATCGCCGAGATTGCCCCCCAGCCCGATAAAGGCACGATGCACGGCGATCAGCCTTGCGGCCAGGCGATTGTTGCCTCGACATAATCCAGCACACCGGGAACCGGCGCATTGGGCTTGCGAACGGTGATCTCGACCTTGGCGATCTGCGGAAAGCGCGCGCAAAGCTTTTGCGCCACTTCCAGCGCAAGCGCTTCGATCAGGAACCGCCGCGCGCCGGTGATGATCTCCTCGATCACCGTGAAGGCGACACCGTAGTCGACCGTGCCCTGGATTTCATCCGCCGCCACGGCATCCGCCGCATCCACGGTCATGACAGCATCGACATAAAAGCGCTGACCCAGCCGCTCTTCTTCCTCCATCACCCCATGGCGGGCAAAGAAGGCGCAGTTCTTCATTCGGATCACGTACATGGAACGTCGCTCTTAAAGTCGGGGTTCGGCTTGAAGCATAGCATCCACAACGGCAAGGGCATCCCTGTTCATTGCGACATCATGCACGCGAAAAAGGACGGCGCCCGCCATTCGTAGAATAACGCTTGTAGCAGCCGTTGCCGCGTCGCGCTCTGCGGGCTCGCGGCCGGTGATCGTGCCGAGAAAGCGCTTGCGCGAGGTGCCGACCAGTAGCGGGAAGCCGAGCGCCTTCAACTCGGCCGCCCGCCGCATCAGCGATAAGTTCATCGCCAGCGTTTCCTTGCCGAAGCCGAAGCCGGGATCGAGCACGATCTGCTCGTTCGTTACGCCAGCTTCATGGGCAATTCTTAGCGAGCGCTGAAGGAAGCCAATGTGATCCCCGATCACATCCGGCAAGATTTGGCGGCCGCCGCGATTGGTATGCATGATGACCAAGCCAGCGCCGCTCTGCGCGGCGACTGCAGCTAGGTCAGACTCCCGCTGCAAGCCCCAGACATCATTGACGATATGCGCGCCGGCATCCACCGCAGCTTGCGCCGTTTCCGCGCGATAAGTGTCGATGGAAAGAAGGACATCGAACCGCTCAGCGATGGCCTTGATGGCGGGAACAACTCGGCTGCGCTCTTCCTCCGGTGTTACCGGGGCTGATCCAGGCCGCGTCGACTCGCCGCCCACATCGATGATCGAAGCACCCTCTTCCACAAGCCGTTCGGCTTGGCGAAGAATGGCATCAAGGCTCGTATATTGACCGCCATCGGAGAAACTGTCCGGAGTGACGTTCAACACGCCCATGAGCTGCGCCTGTGACCCCAGTTCGAGGCTGCGGCCATGGGCAAGGCGCCAAAGGCGGGTCTGGTTGGTTGTCACGCTCATTTACTCGCTATGCGGCGGCTGCGGTTTGTTTGCAATGTCGGGAGATGGTTCGGCGCGCCACCTTTCATCCTCATTCGCTGTTAAGGTGAGCATGGGCATGGTTGAGGCCCAACGGAGCTTTGCCATGAAACGGCTGTCCCAACGTCTTGTTCTGACGGCATTGATCGCCGCCACCGTCGTTTTGCCGGCGCATGCGGCGTCCGTCGTGAAAACCTACAGCTACTTCAACATCGGCGGCCGGACCCTCGAAGAGCTGGAAGGCGAGCTCAACAAGCGCGGGCCGCAGATGAAGAACACCGGACGCCGCCACCCCGGCGCGACGCAGATGGAGTTTACCTCACGCGTTGGCTACGCCGAACAAGGCGGCAAATGCACGGTTGCGAAGGCGACTGTCACCGTGAAAGCCAAGGTCATCCTGCCACGGTGGCGCGCACCGCGCCGTGCCGATCAGGATACGCGGCTCATCTGGAACACGCTTTCGGCCGACATTAAGCGGCATGAGGAAAGCCATGTCGGCATCGCCAAGAACCATGCGCGTGAGCTGGAAGATGCTCTGCGTGGACTTGGCCGCTTCCCAACCTGTCAGGCCGCGCAAAGCCGGGTGAAGCAGGTAACGGATAGAATTTTGGCCAAACACGACCGCGAGCAAACCCGGTTCGACCGGATCGAAGGCATCAACTTTGAAAGCCGGATCCTGCGCCTGCTGAAATATCGCATGGAGCGCATGTAGCGCCGGTCTCTAGCGCTGCCAGGAACCAACAGGCTGCGCTCAGCCCTGTCGTTCAGGCACATGGATGATCAGGCCTTCGAGTTCGGCCCTGACCTTGATCTGGCACGACAAGCGAGAGTTTGGCCGGACATCATAAGCGAAGTCGAGCATGTCCTCTTCCATCGCCTCGGGCTCGCCAACCAGCGCGGTGAACGCCTCGTCGACATAAACGTGGCAGGTCGCGCAAGCGCAGGCGCCGCCGCACTCCGCCTCGATGCCCGGCACGTTGTTGCGCAGTGCGGCTTCCATGACCGTCGTGCCATCAGCGACCTGAAGATCGAAACGCGTGCCGTCAAAGGCGACCATCGTGAGTGCAGTCATGGTAGAAATCCCGGGGATTGAGGCCAAGGCGGAGATAAGTCCTGCCTAATCCAAGTCAACGTATTTATGGCCGCACCCTTGCCCCTGGTGGCGTTCAGGAAGCGAGTTCATCAATAAAGGCGAGCGCCTCATCGATCAGGCGGAGCAGGTGCGCGATCTTTTCGCGTGAGGTCGGATCGTGTTCGACTTCGGCCGCACAGCGGGCGATCGCCGCAGCGCCGATCCCCGCCGCTGAGCCTCGAAGGCCATGAGCCAGCTGCTTGCGGTCATCCTCGGAGGCACGTTCGATCCCCTCCGCAACCGTTCTTGCCTGCTGCCGAAATAACCCCAAGACCTCGCCTTGCAGCTCGCGATCGCCCATTGTCTGGCCTGCGAGATAATGCAGATCGATCGGGCGTTCACCGGACGCCGCACTGGAATCATTTGCCGCTAAAGGCTCGTGTTCGGCAGCAATGGCTGCTGCGCCTTCCACCATTTTCATGATGCTTTAATCTCTCCACCCCGTTCATCCACAGGCCGTCAGAAGGCCTTAGGTCCGCGCGTTAACGACAACTTGCCCGGAAACACTGAAAACTGCACGATTGGCTTGGCCGTCGTTAACCTTGTATTTAAACTTTTACACATTCCGCGCGTTGTCGGTTTTCATTGGCCGACTGTGCCAGTACGATACGAGCTTGGATACGAAGGACTCCTGTGGCCGTTTAATGGCGCAGGCCACTTCGAACAGCGTACGGGGTAGCGTCACATGGCTCTTAAAGTGAATTCCAGCCGCAAGCCTGATCCTGCCATCGATGACCAGGATGTCAGCCGGGAATTGGAAGAAGCACTGGCACTGGACCTGACCGGCGATCTCGACATGGACTCCTCCATGGAAGATCTCGAGCTGCAGATTTCCCAGGCCGCTGAAGAACTGGCCCGCGAAGGTCGCGGCGATCATCAGCCTGTTGCTGAGACCCCGGTGGTTGAACAGCCTGTTGCGATCGAGCAGCCCCGCTCCGATGCTTCCATGCAGTTCGACCCGATCGCCGGCGCCACTGAAGACGATACGCTCGATCTCGACGACGCCCTGCTTTATTCCGGCGCACACGCCGCTGCAGAACCTGTCGCTCCCCAGGCAGCCGCAGCAGCAGCCCCGGTTGCAGCAGCCCCCCTCGTTGAGCCACGCTCGGCACCGCAGCCGAAGCCTCAACCAGCGGCTAAGATCGAAGCTGCAAATGTCGAGCCAGCCGCAGCTCCCCTGTCGCGCACCGCTGACCCCGCACCTGCCCCGGCACCGGTCTTTGCTCCTGCCAACGACCGCTTCAAATCGGCCAGCAGTGCCGTCGAACGCGCAGCCGAGCGCCGCCCTTCCCGCGCTGGTTATTGGGGCACCACCATCCTGTCCACCGCCTGGGTCGGCGGCGGGGCACTTCATCCAAACGCGCTTTACGGTCCGCAGATCTGGCAGCCGGCGAGCTATCCGGAAATCCTGGCAAATCCATCCGTGATCGGCTTGGCCGCCGGCACCGTTCTGCCCGTGATGCTGTTCTGGGCTTTCGCGGTGATGACGCGTCGCGCTCAGGAAATGCGGATTGCCGCACAGTCGATCTCCGAAGTGGCTCGCCGTCTGGCTGAGCCGGAAACCATCGCGCAGGACCGCGTGATGATGGTGGGTCAAGCCATCCGTCGCGAAGTGTCCGCCATGGGCGAAGGCATCGAGCGCACGCTTGCCCGCGCCGTCGAACTGGAAACGCTGGTTCATACCGAGGTCAACGAACTAGAGCGCGCTTATTCCGAAAACGAGATGCGCATCCGCTCGCTGGTGGATGGTCTTGGCGCCGAGCGCGAAGCCGTGGTCAGCCATGCCGAGCGCGTGCGTGCCTCCATTTCAGGCGCGCATGAGCAGCTGAAGGAGGAGCTCGGCCAGGCCGGCGCCGTGATCAGCGGCAACATCCAAAACGCCTCGACCCGTTTGGCCGCCACGCTGAACGAGTCCGGCGACGCGCTTCTTGCAAACTTCAACGATCGCGGCGAGCAGGTGAAGTCGGCGATCGACAGCCGTCTGGACACCATCTCCGAACGCATCACGACCTCCGGCGAAGCCTTTGCGGGCCTGCTCGACACCCGCATCGCAACCTTGGGCGAGAAGACCGATGGCGCCAACCGCGCGCTGGCCGAAATGCTCGACGAGCGCACCGGCGGGATCGTCTCGTTGTTGGGCGGCGCGACGCGTGCGCTCAGCGAAGAATTCGAACTCAAGCTCGGCGGCATCGAGAAGACGCTGGCTGAACGCGGCCAGTCGCTGATCGGTGCGTTTGAAAGCCGCGCCGAAGCGCTGGATGGCAATGCGGAGCGGCTCAACACCGCGCTGGAAGCCCGCGCTCGCAGCATCAACGAGACGCTGATGGCGCGTACCCGCGACATCGCCGGCACGTTTGCGACCGGCAAGCAGGACCTCATCACCGTCATCGACGAAGGCAAGGCGCGCATCGGCTCCGAAATGGCCGACCTCGTTCTGTCCACCTCGTCCATGCTGGAAACGCGCGCCGCAGACTTCAGCGGCCGTCTGGCTGCAACGCGCGACGACTTTTCCGCCAACCTGGACGAGGATCTGCGCAAGCTGGAAGAAGCGCGCACCCGCATCGATCTGTCGCTGGGCGACGCCCGCGCAGCCATGTCTTCCGCTACCGACACCACGCGTTCGGCTATCGAAGACGCTCTGGCCGACTCCACTGCGCATCTGCAGGCTACGCTCGGTGACGCGTCGACCCGTCTGTCCGATCTGGTGCGCGAAGCCGCCACCACCGTGGAAACGCAGTTCCGCTCCGGCGAAGTCGCACTGGGCTCTTCGCTGGGCGGCGCGACCGACCGCGTGGAAGCCGCGATCGGCGATGCCACCACGCGCCTGGACGACCTGATCCGCAACGCAGCCGACGCCGTGGAAGCCCGCTTCCGTGCCGGCGAAACATCAATCGAC
>DCDI01000235.1 GCA_002316345.1 Phyllobacteriaceae bacterium UBA1059
GTTTCGCCGGTCAGCACCGAGAGACCGGCCGAAAGGTCGATCTCAAGACGTTCAATCAGGACGATATCGCGGATCGAAAGATGCGTGAGCATCAGGCGCGATGATTACGTGCCGGCGATTGCAGATCCGACCTTGGACAGCCACGAGCCGGGATTGGCACGCGGCTCAAGCCCGCCGGACTGCAGCAACGTGTAGGAATCCTTGTACCACCGGCTGTCCGGGTAATTCTGCCCGAGAGCCGCGGCGGCCGACTGTGCTTCCGTCGCCAGACCCATCGCAAGATAGGTTTCCGTCAAGCGTGCAAGCGCCTCCTCGACGTGGCGCGTATTGCCGTAAACTTCCACCACGTAGCGGAAACGCTTCGCAGCAGCGATATATTCGCGGCGCTCGAGGTAATAACGGCCGACCTGCATTTCCTTGCCGGCCAGCTGGTCGCGGGCGAAGCGAATCTTGGCTTTCGCGTCCTCAACATATTCTGAGTCGGGCCAACGCTGTTCGACTTCTTCCATCGCTTCGATGGCGCGGCGCGATTCCTTCTGGTCCTGCGTCACATCCTTGATCTGGCGGAAGTAAGCCAGGCCGACGATGTACTGGGCGTAAGCCGCGTCTTCCGAGGATGGGTAAAGCTGCACATAGCGCTTACCCTGGTTGATGGCTTCCTCGTATTTGCCCTGCCGGTAATTGGTGAAGGCGCCCATCACCATCGATTTGCGAGCATACTCCGAATAGGGATGCTGGCGATCCACCGCTTCGAACTTCTTGCTCGCCTCGTTGAGGCGACCGGCGTTCAGGTTCGCGAGGCCCTGATTGTAAAGCTGATCGGCCGGTTCGGTCTGCTCGACATACGTGGCCAGGTCGATGTCGTCATTGGACGCGCACGCGCCCAGGCTCAACGGCAGAATTGCCAGTCCACTCAGAAGCGCGATCTTGCGCGCTGTCATCGTTCGAAAGGTCGAAACGGCCATCAAACACCCCTCTCCGCACTTAGCTGCATGCGGATCTCGTCGCCCCGCCATAGACCACATCGCCCATGAGGAGCAACGCTATGTTCACGCATTGGTGCAATTTTGTGGCAGCAAGNNAGCAAGCCATGTTCAGGCAGCTTGCCCACAGCCGGGCAAGCCCCGCTGATCGCCAAGACAGATCAGATGTTCCAGGGCGCGAACACAGGCGCGTTCACGGCAACCATCTCGATTGACCGGCCACGCTCGCGACGCGTGGTTTCGACAATCTCGAAAGCCGAGCGATCCGACAACAATGCGTGCAAGGCGGCTGCATTGAGCTTGTGGCCACCGCGATACGAATGGAACGAGCCAAGGAAGCGCGCGCCGGCCAGAGCCAAGTCGCCCATCGCGTCCAGCATCTTGTGGCGCACGAACTCGTTGGAATAACGCAGGCCTTCGAGATTGATGATGCGGCCGTCCTCGCCGATCACGACGGAGTTTTCCAGCGAGGAGCCCAAGGCGTAGCCGGCTGCCCACAAACGCTCCACGTCCTTCATGAAGCCGAAGGTGCGGGCGCGCGAGATTTCGGTGCGGAAGAAATCGGCTTCCAGCGGCGCGGAAAATGCCTGACGGCCGATCGCCTTGTCGGAAAAATTGATCTCGACCTCGAACTTGGTGCCGGCAAACGGCCGGAACTCAGCCCAAGACGCGCCATTCTCGACGCGGATCGGCTTCAGAACGCGGATATAACGGCGCGAAACCGATTGCTTCTCGAGCCCGACCTGGTCGAAGGCGTCCACGAACGGCTCGGCACTGCCGTCGAGGATCGGCGCTTCATTGCCGTCCATCTCGATCGTAACGTTGTCGACGCCCATCGCATAAAGCGCAGCCATGACATGCTCGACAGTTGCGACATGCAGCCCGGCCGGATCACCCAGCACCGTGCACAGATCGGTCGAACCGACCTCGGAGAATAGTGCCCTAATTTCGCCGGTTTGCTCGCCTGATCTGGAAACCACGAAAGTGATTCCCGTATCGGGATCCGCAGGACTGAAATGCATCGAGACCGGCTTGCCGCTGTGCACGCCGACGCCCGACAGGGACACGCGTGACTTCAGCGTCGTCTAACAATCCAGCGTTGGTGCACCCATATCTCGTCCAGTCATGCGTTCGTCTAGCAAACCGCAGGCAGAAACAGCCTTCGCGGAATCGAGCCATTTGCGGCTTTGATTTGGCTGCAAGATAGTGCCCGAGGGCGCTTCAACAAAATCACCAATTCTTACCCGTTGTTACGAGGTAAGTTGCACCGGCAAAGTGTTAAGCCATTGTAAATAAATACCGTTTGCAAAAACGGGCGAGCGCCCAAGCGCCCGCCCGTTACAAGTCTCGTCAGCTGTGAAGCTGCTTAGTTCGACTGGCGGCGGAGGAAGGCCGGAATTTCCAGCTGGTCCTCTTCCTGCACAGCGCGCGGCTGCGGTGCCTGGCGGCCATGATCGTCGAGCTGGCCACGGCGCGGTGCATAAAGACCGGCGTCCTGGCCTGCCGAACGCGGCTGCGGCTGCGCTTCACGCAAGCGCGGCTCACGCGGCTGAGCAGGCTGAAGACGGGCAGGCTCTTCTTCGCGACGCGACAAACCGGTAGTCAGGCGCTTCAACAAGCCC
>DCDI01000186.1 GCA_002316345.1 Phyllobacteriaceae bacterium UBA1059
GCCGCAAACGCGGACCCGCCCCGCCCCCCCCCCCCCCCCCCCCCCCCCCCCCATCCGCCGCTCCGACCAGCGCTTTGCCTGCATGACCTGGCGCGGTCCCGGCCCGAGCAGATCGTCATCAAAGGAAACGATGACCTCCGCTCGATCCAGCCGCAAATGCCGGTCGAGCGGGCGGCCGAACACAAGCCGGGTCGCGTCATGCAAGGCGGCGTCATCGATCGGCTCATGACTATGCCAGCGCGCTTGCGGCCAGCGCGCCATCATCGCGCTGATCTGTTGTTGCAGAGTCGGCGAAGTCACGCACCCCGTGAGCAGCCGGAAACCGACACCGCCGCTGCGGTCGAGCATGGCGGATCGCTCAACCGCCGCCCGTTACCAGGCAGACCAGGAGGCGGCCTCCCCCAGCAAGCGCGGACCCTGGCTGCGCGTTGGATCATAAAGCCCAAGCAGTGCTGCCTGCGTAAACGCATCGATCGCGCCGCCGCTCGCCGGATGGGCCGAATTGCCTTCCAGCTTCACCGGCCGGCCGGAATAGGTCTTGCCGAAAACCGGCTGCGCGTAGCCAGCAATTGATACCGCCGTCGCATAGAAGCGCGCGATGCCCTGCGTTTCGCCTTCCGGCACTTCCACATAAGGCAGCGCCGTTTCATCGGCCGTGGAACTGCATCCGGTGAGGCCGGCAAGCGCCAGCGACGCGCCCATCGCCTGCAAAAGCGAGCGACGATTGATGCCCTCCGCTGCCGGCGCGATCGAGGGAAACTCCGCCGCCAGCCTGGCCTTGAAGCTGTCGGTCCCGGCCAGCTCTTCCAGGCTGCGCCACAAGCTTCGGCCGCCTTTCAGCTCCGGTTTTTCAACGATCTGGGCTGGCTGGCTTTTTGGCAAAGCTTGCTCGCTTTTCATCACCGGCGCGTCAGCGATGACACGTGTTGCATTGAACGAGCTTGTCAGGCTCGATGCCGTAAGCCTGCACCATCAAGGCACCGTAATCCTTATGGGCTTGCGGGTCACGCTCCCAGTCCGACCAGTCCATCTGCGTCACCTGCTCGGGCGGACGAAGATGCGGCGCGGGATCGCGGTGGCAGCTCAAACACCATTGCATCTGGAATGGCTGCGCGCGCGCCGTCAGCGGCATCTCGTCGATGCGGCCATGACATTCCACGCAAGGCACGCCGCGCGTCACATGGATGGAATGGTTGAAGTAAACGTAATCCGGCACTTTCGCGACGCGGTTCCATTCGAGCGGCGTGCCGCTGGCAAAGCTCTGCCGCACCAGACCCAGCAAGGGCGCGCCGGTCCAGATCTGTGAATGGCAGGTCATGCAGACATGCGTTGCCGGCAGTCCCGCCTGCGCGCTGGTTTCCACGCCTGTATGGCAATACCGGCAATCGATGCCGAGGTTCTGCACGTGATGCTGATGGCTGAACGGCACGGGCTGGTCGCGAAACCATCCGACCATAGTGACATAGGAGGAGTCCGCAAGACCGCCCGCAAAGGCTGCCAATCCGAGCACCACCAGCAGCATGATCAGAAAAAAGGCTCGCAGCCGCGTGTCGGCCGACGCGGTGAAAATCTGCGCCATGCTCCTCCCGCACCTTCAAAATGCTCTCGGCGAGCCGCGTGAAAAGAAACTAGCATGCGGTTGGGGCCGCCACCATCACGGTTTTGCGGTGGAAGCGGAATTGAGTAGACCCACCTGGGAAGCGACAGCCGATATCTGACGGAGCAGCTATGCTGGCTCAGAATCAGCTTTCCGCCATTTGAGCGGCTGAGGATGTAGAATAGCAAAGCAGGCCCGTCCAAACACGGCTCGGCATATCGGATGGTGTGCTCACGGAACCACCGTAAAGACAGTAGCCATTCTGTTTCCCAGATCGAAAAACACAGCCCGACATCTCGCTGGTTGTTCTTCCTCTGGAAGGTATCATGCCGNNTCGTGCGAGCCTTTCCTCGCCGCTCGCGAGTGCAACCGCTTTGCTGGCGATCGTGGTCCGTCCCTACATGCCAATTGATCCACTGATTAATAATCGGATCTGATGCCGTTGAGCTCCTCCTCGTACACCACACGAACCGCAGAGCCGGCAGACGCTTTTGGGGCACCTTAGCGGACGATTACTGAGTGGTTGTTGAGTTGGAGGTACGAACACCAGCTTCTGCATTTGTTTCTGGAGGCGGCGGCTGTGTTCCTTTATCACGATAAGACGGCAGGTCAGGCGCATCAGCCTGTGCAGGCTGCGCCTCCAAACGGGCAATCATCCGCTTCATTTCCTCGATCTCGCGCAGCTGCGCGTTGATGATCCTATCTGCAAGGATCCGAACCTCCGGATCGCGGATATGCGCGCGCTCGCTGGTCAGCACCGCGATCGAATGATGAGGGATCATAGCCTTCATGTAAGAGACGTCAGACACGGTTGCTTGGCTGCGGACCAGCCAAAGCGCCGCCGAAAAGATTACGACGCTTCCAACAAGCACAGCCGTGTTGAGCCGCTTGTTCCTATACATCGACCACATAAAGCCCATCATGATGAAAGCCATGACCGCTCCCATCAGGAGCGCCATCCACGTGCGTGTCTGACTGTAGAAGACGTGGTCCAGTGCATAGGTATTGAAATACATCAAACCAAACATGACGATCGTCGACACGGCGATCATCAAAGCAAAGCGCGCATAGCTCATCTGCTGCCCTCCTTTCGCTTCCAACAAGCCAGCGAGCAAGATGTTTCCAGATCCCCGCCCCCATCGGCACAAAGCCGACAGGCATGCCTTTCTTGCGCGATCAGAATGACGCCCTGAGCGGCCGGCGAAATGGGAAACCAGTTCGAAGTCTCAAAGGCCATAGATACAGGCCACACGAAGCCATTATGACATCTATCATGCAAAGCTGGATGAGTTGCTGATTAGCATGGCAGCTTAACTACACCGATCCTAGGCCGCCCACGTCTGAGGTTTTCCGCCTTGCGGCTTCATCATCCAGAAGCGGACCGGCCGGAAGCCACCACTTACTGCCATGACCGAGGAAACAAGCAGCTAGCACTGGTACCATGCCGCCCCCTCTTGCCGTCAATGATCAGTTCACGGCCTCGGCAATGGAGATAATCGCTGCCTAGCAGATGCAGTTTTCAAGGTTGCTCAGCACCACGTTTGAAAGAAACGCAGCCTAACTTTGAGCTCGTCCTAGTTCCCCTGAACGTCGTGGGGAAAATTCGCTCCTTGCTTGAAGTTCACCGAGTGGCATTGGCTTGGAGAAAAGGAAGCCTTGAAGGTCGGTGCATCCGAGGGCCACAAGAAAGTCCCGCTGCGCTTCGGTCTCTACACCTTCCGCAGTTGTCGAAATACTCAGAGTACGCGCGAGGCTCAGCAACCCTGACACGAGCGCGGCTCCATCCGCTCTGGCTCCGAGGAGCGCTACGAAAGATCTGTCGATCTTTATCCTATCTATGCCGAAATGCATGAGATGGCTTAGGGACGAGTACCCCGTGCCGAAGTCGTCAAGGGAGACCTGTACACCTCTTGCCCGAAGACGCCTCAATGCTCCGGCGATGTCGCGGCTGTCTTCAATCAGGGCGGACTCTGTTACTTCAAGTTCGAGACGTGACGGAGGCAAGCCTGTCTCAAGAAGCACGGTCTCAACCACATCCTCAAAGCCCGGCACTCGTAGTTGCGAAGGTGAGACATTTACGGCAACGAAGGTGTCTGGCGACCACTTTGCGGCAGCGCTGCAGGCCTCCCGCAGCACCCAACGACCCAGCAGTTCAAGCAAGCCACCCTCCTCCGCAAGCGGAATGAACTCGTCGGGTGCTAGAAAGCCATGCCGTGGGTGATGCCATCGGATCAACGCTTCCGCGCCAGAAGGACGGTAGCCATCCGACGCATGGTGGATTGTTTGGTAATAGAGGTCGAGTTTCCCGAAATTCTCGTCAAAGCCGAAGGTAGAAGCAGACTGGCCGTTTTGCCCCAGACCGCTGTCTTGCGAGTTCTCTAGCAGCTTGCGCAACTCGCCCTTGAGCGCTTCCCGTGCGTCGCGGCCCTCTTCCATGTCTGGCTGAAACAGCACAGATCTCCCGCGACCCTGGTTCTTGGCCTCGTACAAAGCAACATCGGCCTGTCTCAGAATCTCGCTTGCACTCCCTCCCGACGGCGGAAGAAGCGTCATGCCCGCCGACCCGCCTATGTGGGCCACAACCTCCCCTGCCCGGAGATGGAAGGGACGGCTTAGTTCGGATACAAGCGCCTTGCATTTGTCACCAAGGGTAGTTTCTTCCCTGCCGCTGTTGCAGATCAGGAGCGCAAACTCGTCGCCACCAATCCTGGCCAGGACGTCAGCCGGTCCAATTACGGATCGCATGCGCTCGGCGGCCGTACGGATCAGTTCGTCCCCGGCCGCGTGACCGAAACGGTCATTCACGGCCTTGAAGCGGTCGAGGTCGA
>DCDI01000162.1 GCA_002316345.1 Phyllobacteriaceae bacterium UBA1059
CGCGCTCGTCTTGCCGAACAGGTCCGGCTCCTGCTGGAAAGCAACGCTGCGCTCGATGAAGCCCGGCTCAGCATGGAAGCGGCGCTGCTCGCCACCAAGGCCGACATCCGCGAGGAAGTCGACCGGCTGACGACCCATGTCGCGGCAGCCAGGCAGCTGCTCGCCGCCGGCGGGCCGGTTGGGCGCAAGCTCGATTTCCTGGCGCAGGAATTTAACCGCGAATCGAATACGCTTTGCTCGAAGTCGAACGCCGCGTCTGTGACGGCCATCGGCCTGGAACTGAAGGTCGTGGTCGACCAGTTCCGCGAGCAGGTTCAGAATCTGGAGTAGATCATGCGGACGGACCAACCGTCAAAGACCATCCGCCGCCGCGGCGTGATGCTGGTTCTGTCGTCGCCATCAGGCGCCGGCAAGTCGACCATTGCCCGTATTTTGCTTGAGCAGCATGAATTCGAACTGTCAGTCAGCGTCACGACGCGCGAACGGCGTGCCAGCGAAGTGGACAAGGTTCACTACCGCTTCATTTCGCGCCGCGAGTTCGAAAGCCTGCGCGAAGATGACCAGCTGCTGGAATGGGCGGAGGTTCACGGCAACTACTATGGCACGCCGCGCGATGCGGTCGAGAAGGCCATGTCCGAAGGGCGTGACATGCTGTTCGACATCGACTGGCAGGGGGCGCAGCAGCTTCGCGAGAAGATGGATGCCGATCTGGTCTCGATCTTCATCCTGCCGCCCTCCATGGCCGAGTTGCGCACACGTTTGAAGCGGCGTGCCGAAGATTCGGACGACATCATCGAAACGCGGCTCAACAATGCCAAGGTCGAAATAGAACGGTGGCGCGACTACGATTATGTCGTCGTGAATGAGGATCTCAACGCCGCCTTCGACGAGGTGAAATCCATCGTGACTGCCGAACGCCTGCGCCGTGATCGCCGCTGGTACGGCATGCATGACTTCGTGTCGGATCTGCTGGCCGAGAAAACAGACAGGCGCTGATTAGCTTTACACGACAGCGTTCGCCAGCCGCACGAACTCTTCGATTTCCAGCGTTTCGGCGCGACGCGTCGGATCAATCTCGGCGCGCTGCAACAACGCTTCGCCGCCCAGAACCTTCAGGCTCTGCCGCAGCATCTTGCGGCGCTGGCCGAACGCGGCCTGCGTAACGCGTTCGAGCATGCGCAAATTCACCGGCAAGGGGGAAGAGCGCGGCACGAGATGCACAACGGATGACGTCACCTTCGGCGGCGGCGTAAAGGCCTGTGCCGGCACATCGAAGGCGATCCGCGCTTCCGTGCGCCATCCCGCCATCACCGCCAGCCGTCCATAAGCGCTGTCCCCCGGACGCGCTACGATGCGCTCCGCGACTTCGCGCTGGAACATCAACGCCATGCTCTCGTAGAAGGGCGGCCAAGGCTCGACGGTCAGCCAGCGGATCAGCAGTTCCGTGCCGATATTGTAGGGCAGGTTGGCGATGATGCGCACGCGTGCCCGGTCGCCCGCAAGTGCCGCAAAGTCGGTCGCCATCGCATCGCCGGGAATAACGGTGAGGCGGCCGGGATAATGCGTGGAAATCTCGTCGAGAATGGCGAGGCAGCGCTCGTCACGCTCGATGGCAATTACCTCGGCGCCCTGCGAAAGCAGCGCACGCGTCAAGCCACCAGGGCCGGGACCAACTTCGATGACGGTGACGCCATCCAGCAGTCCAGCGACCCTCGCGATCTTGCCCGTCAGATTGAGGTCAAACAGAAAGTTCTGGCCGAGGGCTTTTTTGGCAAAGAGCCCGTGGCGCTCGACAACCGCTCGGAGCGGGGGGAGGTCTTCCATCAGCGTGTGGTCAAGCGGTAGCGCAAAGGCTTAGCGCTTGACGATCTGCCCACGCTTGTGAAGCTCTTCGGTGTATTTCTTGCTCAGCGCTTCGCCGCCCTCGTTCTTGCTTGCGTCTTCGGCGCCGAACACCATGCGGGCAACGCGGTCGTTCGACACTTCACGCTGCGAACAAACGCCGATGAACTCGACGCCGCGGGCGGTTTCCTTGACGCCCGTGGCGCCGCCGGCCTTGGTCGATTTGATCTGGTCCGACCATTCCGACGGTAGTTCCGGCTCAAGCACGCGCCCGAGATCGCGCACGGTCACATCGATCAGGCCCTTCGCGAAGCTGCGCGTGCTGTCACAGCCATTGAAGCGGGCGCGCATGGCATCAGCCTCGCGCTTGCGCTTGCCCAGCATCGAGCCGCGCTCGGCAGCCGGCACAACGAAGATCACCTGCTGCAGGAGATACTCGGTGGCAGAAGGCTTGCGGCCTTCCTTCATCATGCGCTGCACGACATCCTGTTCGCTCATGCGCCCTTCGGAGCGCGCGCGCATGCCGAGAACCTGACCCCAGCCCATCTGAACCCGCATATATTCGCGGAAATGCGCCTTGGTGACACCGGCCTTGTTCAGGATCTCGTCCATCTGCGCCGGCGTCAGCTTGTTCGATTCGGCGAAGCGCTTGTAGGAATCATCCAGCTGCGCATCCGTCACATTGACCTTGATGCGCGCGATTTCCTGGCTGCGCAGCACCTGATCCACCATGTCGCTGCCGGCTTCACCGGGGCTGCGCTTCTGCAGCTTCAGGAAGGCCGCGCGGCGGTCGATGTCGTAACTCGTGATCGCCTGCTTGTTGACGATGTACTTCACCTCGCTCGCCTGTGCCGGCACAGGCAAAACGAGGGGGGCAGCTGCCGAAAGGAGGGCAACCGCAAAAAGAGGAGCGGCTAGCTTCTTGATGAAAGTCGTCATGAAGAGGGCCTCGTGGGTCTGGATCGCGCTTGTTACCGGCGCTCGTGCCGGTTCACTGCGGCGAAACGATGTCTGGCGTTCGGCCTTGTCTTAACCTTGATCGGGCGGTTTCCGCAACCGCCCGAACAAAGACGCTAGTTCAATCCGCCGCGATTGACCTTGCCGAAATCGCCGATCGTGCGGAAGGTCAGGTTGAAGCCGACGCCTNNCGTCGATCTCGCGGCTTTCGTTCAACGCCAGCGCAAAGGTGAAGCACTCGTCATCATACGCAAAGCCGATCGAGTCGCGCACGACGACTTCGGACTGGAAGTCGTAGATTGCCGATCCGAACACCGACCAGTTCTCTGCCACCTTGGCCCGGGCACCGACGGTCACTTCATGGCGATCTTCCGAGAACCCGTAAAGCGGCTGTTTCTGGATGAAGGCATACTGGCCGGTCACGGTCAAAGGCGCGGTGGTGTAGCCGAGCTTGACTTCGCCGCGACGCATTTCCAGCGTGTCTTCGTCGAACCGTCCGCCGACCGCGCCTGAGAAGCCGAGCGGGCTGCCGATGCCGAACTGCGCGACGTAATCCGACCGATCGCTTTCCAAGCCGGAATACGCGCCGGCGCTGACCAGATCCGCCGTGGAATAGGAGTTCAAACCGGCCAGATGGTAGGACTGACCGATAATCGCATTGGTGGTCCAGCCATTGGAGAAGGTGCCGGAATAGCGGATGCCGAGATTGGCACGCGTGCCACCTTCGACGCGGTCGTAGCCCGAGAACTTGTCGGTCTCGAACAAGGAGGTCGCATCGAAAACGAGGCTCTGCGCGTCTTCGTTCGGGATGCCGAGCGTTCCGGCATAGCGTTCGTCTGGCCTGATGAGCAGCTGCGCCATCGGTTCGATGACATGCGAGGAGTTGGCGGTTGTAAACAGCACGGGATAGCGAGCTTCCAGCCCGGCCGTCGCCATGCCGCGCCAATACTGGTCGCGAATGTCGGACGCCGCCGACTGCGCCTCGATGGCGGCAATCGTATTGTCCTCATAGCTCGTATAGATGCCGTCGCCGCGAACCTGCAGCAAAGGCGTCAAGGCCAGACCGCCGGGCGTGATCAGCGTGCGGCGCCATTCGGCCTGGGCTGTTGCGCGGCCAGTATTGCCATCGATGCCGCGAATGTTCTGCCCGTCGATGACATTAGGCACGATGCCGGCGAAGTCAGGATAATCGTCGATCGCCAGGCGGTCGCGCGAAATACCCTGCACATTGACGTCGATCGACAACTCACCGCCGGCGATGGGTTCATCGGGTGTGATGGAATAATCGAAGCTTGGAAGAACCCAGGGTTGCTTCTGCGACACGGAGTTCGGGTCGCTGTTCAGCACCTCTTCCTGAACCTGGAACTTCATCGCCCGCAGGTCGAAGTAGTTCCGGTCGTTCAGGCCGGTAAGATAAACTTCCGAACGATGGACATAGCTCGCATAGCGATCCAGCCCGTAGGTGTAGGCAAAATTCTTGTCGGTCTGGGCGAGGATGTCCCAGCCGAACGTCCAGCGTGGGTTGATGCTGAAGGCACCGCTGGAGGTCACCGCACCGCGAAACTCCTCGTCTGCATCCACGGTATTGGCGTCGAACGCGTCGGGATTAGCCTGGTTGATCCCGGCAACGCGCAGATTGAAGCCGCCATTATCGAATCTGCGCCGGAACTCAGCCTCGCCCATGAAGCCCTGACGCGTATAACCGCGTGGCGTAATCGTCAGGTCGTAGCTCGGGTTCAGGGCCACATAATAGGGCACGGCCGCGCTGAAGCCGAGTTCGTCCTTGTAGCCGAAGGTCGGGAACAGGAAGCCGCTCTTCTGCTTTACCGTCGGATCCGCCACTTCGAAGGCCGGCAGATAGGCGATCGGAAAGCCGAACATCTCGAAGCGGGCGCGCTCGAACCGCACCACCTTGGTTTGGCCGTTCCAGATGATCTTCTGCGCTTTCACGCGCCAGATCGGAGGCTTCTCCGGCTTGTCCTCGCAGGGCTCGCAGGCGGTGTAAACGCCCTGATTGAAGGTCGTCACCACGCCGTCGCGACGCTCGGCACTTTCAGCCGCGAAGTAGGTCTTGTCAGGCGTTTCGATGCGCAGTGCGTTGACGAACCCGTCGCGGAAATCATCCGTGACGTCGATGCGGTCGGAGTAGATGACGTTGCCGCTCTGGTCGATCGCCTGCACATTGCCGCTTGCAACCAAACGGCCCGTCGCGCGGTTATACGCGACACGCTGCGCGACAACGCGATTGTTGTTGTAGTCGATCTGCACGCCGCCGACCGCAGTCACAGTCTGCTTGTCGTTGTCGTAAACCAGCGTATCGGCTTCGAGCAGCATCTGCCCGCCTTCCGGAATCCGGTTGCGGACAGCGGTCTCTTCCACGGTCTGCGCGGAAGCCAGCCCGAGCGGCGTTACGGCCATGATACAGCCGAGCGCGCTGGCGCTGAGAAGGCGCTTCAGGCGCGCCGAAGACACGGTCGCGCCCCGCACTAGCCGTCCTCTCGATGCAGCAAGAAAGTCACCCCGAAAAACATCGCAACTACAACGGGTACCCAAGCCGCGATGACGGGGGGAACGATCCCCGCGCTCCCGAACGCCTTGACCAGGACCGATACGACATAAAGCAGAAAGCCGGCAAGGATGCCACCCAGAATCATAAGCTCGGATTGTCCCATACGTGCAAAGCGCATCGACACTGTTGCAGCAATCAGCGTCATCGCCACGAGCAACAGCGGCAGCGCCACCAAGGAATGAAACTGCATGGCAAAGGCGTCGGCGCGCAGACCGAAAGTCCGCGCCACGCTGATCTTGCCCGGCAGTTCGAAGAAGGGAACGGTCTCAGGCCGGGCAACGCGCTGCGCCACCAATTCCGGCGTCAGACCGGTCGGGATGTGAACCGATTCGGTGGAAACGATGCGCTGGCCATCGGCAAAGCTCTCGATGCCCTGCAACTCCCAATAGCCTTCGCGCAGATAAGCGCGTTCGGCATCCAGACGATCGCTGAAATCGCCATCCGCATCGAAGCGGAAGAAGCTCGCGCCGTTCAGTTCAAGCCCGTCGTTCAGAACGGCGCGCGCACCGATGATCGTGTCCACACCGTCGAAGCTTTGGCGCAGCCAGGGCTCTTCAAACGCCGTGCTGCGCTTGGTGTCGCCGGCGCGCAGGCTGGTTTCGATCCCTTGCGACTGCGCGAAGCCGTAGGCCGCCAGCGGATTGAGCAGGATGATCGTGAACAGGCCGAATACGAAAGCACCAATCGCCACCGGGGTCAGGAACTGCCAGGCAGAAATGCCGGCCGAACGCGCAATCACCAGCTCATATTTGCGGTTCAGCGAGATCAGCGTGAACATTGCCGAAAACAGCCCGATGAACGGCACCGTCTGCTGCATCACCATCGGCACGCGCAAGGCGGACACGGCAAGCGCTCCGGTGAAGGAGTAGCTGGACGAACCGGACACCACGTCCTGGAACTGCGTGAAGTCGACAAGAAAAACCAGCGCGAAAACGCCCACGAAGAACCAGGCGGTGATCGTCACATAGCGCAGGAAGAAATAGCGTCCGAGCGTAAAGCCGATCATGCGCGGCCTCCCGGCTGGGCATTGCCGAAGCGCGAACGGCTGATCATGGCGCGCAGGCCCTCAAAGCGCTGCAACAGCGATTCGACCCACGACACCGGCAGTTCCAGCGTCTTGTTGGCGCGAATGAAGCCGATCGCCACCGCCGCGGCACCAAGCGGAACGACATACATCAGAACCGAGAACAGCATGCTGCCTTCCGCACTGTTGGCGACGGTGAAGCCAGCCCAGCGCACGAACAAGGCGATGAAGATTGCCGTTGCCATGGGGTGCAGCCGCGCTTCGCGATGCGAGCGCGCATCACCGGCCGACGCGATTGCAATCAGTGCGAAAACAAGCGGATACAGCCATTCCGTGAATCGGTTGTTGAGCTCGGTCTTGTAGTAATCCGGCCGCTCGATCAGCACCGTGTCGTTCGGATTGGGATCGAGAAGGTACGACAGTGGCCGGTCCTTCGGGAACATCACCGGCGCCTTTTCGGAAGGCGCGAAGGCCGACAGGTCGAAGCCGTAGGAATCGAACCGGATCAGCGAAGCCGGGCGCTCGGGCGCTTTCCGGCTGATAATGCCTTCCTGCATGAGGAGGACGTTTTCGCCGGGTTTGTCCAGGATCACGCCGGTCTTGGCGTAATAGTTCAGCTCGGTCTTCGGATCGCGCGAATCGGCCACGAAGATGCCGCCGAGCCGTCCATCCGGCAGGCGCTGCGAAATCTGCACGTAAAGGCCGTCTTCCACGCGCCGAAACGAGCCTTCCTGGATCACACTGGAAATCAGATCGGCATTGGCGCTGGCAAGCAGCACCCGGAAGCGCTCGCGCGCCAGCGGGTTAAGGCCATTGTCGACGATGAACACGAACACGCTGGCCAGCAGCGCCATCAGGATGATCGGGCGGATGATGGTGCGGCGCGACGAGCCGGCGGCGCTCAGCACGACCAACTCGGAATCTTGGTTCATGGCGCTCAGCGTCTGCGTAATGCCGATGATCAGAGCGAAGGGCACGACGATCGGCACCACCGAAGGCAGCATCATCGTGGCCACCTGGAAGAAGGTGAAGGCTGACTGGCCGCTGTCGGTCACAAGGTTGATGCGCGCCAGAACCTGGCTCACCCAGACCATGGCAAGCGTCCAGAACAGCGCTGAAGCGAACACGCCAAACGCACGCCGCAAGATGTAGCGCTCTACGACTTTCATTCCGTCGTGTTCGTCCTAAACCACGACAGCAGACGGCGCGCCCCCACGCATCTGCTGCACCCAATCAGTTGACCTCGCCCTGAGCCGGAGTGTTTAACCGCCCCAGACGGGTTGTCCAGCAGTCATAGAAGCAGCGCTAATGGCTAAGGAACGGCGAAGAAGGGTGGTTAACGAAGTGTTGACCCCTAAAACGCTGGATATTTTGGCCGAACCTTGGGGAAGGAAGGTCATGCTGACGGCACAGCGCCGCATGGCGGTTGCGGGCAAGGCGATGCTGAAAAGTCACGCTCTTGAAACTGCCGCGCCGCGGTGTCACTGACTGGGGATGCTCTTTCCGCTCAGGCGGACCAACTTGCAGGACCCCCTTCATGGCGCTTCGTCCCATTATCCGCTTCGCTCCCCTCGATCGTCCGCAGACCGGCACCGTACTCGTGCTGGCAGGTGAGGGCGCAACCTTCTCCGAAGCCGCGAAGGCCTGCGATCCCTCCGGTGTGTTGACGCGCGCGGCAAAGATCGCCGAGTTCGAAGGCAAGCTGGCCAGCACCGTCGAAGTCATCGCGCCCGAAGGCGCTTCGGTGGACCGCCTGGTCGCGATCGGCGCCGGCAAAAGCGACAAGCTCGATGAAATCGCCTGGTCGCGCATCGGCGGCGTCGCGATGGCTGCGGCACGCCGCGCCACCGAGATCGCCGTGATTGCCGATCTGCCGGACGTTTCCGTCTCGGCAGCTGACATCGCCGGTCTGGCGCAGGGCGTGCTGCTGCGTTCCTACACCTTCGACAAGTACAAGACGAAGAAGACCGACGACGCCGAAAGCAAGCCGGTCGACAAAGCTGCTACGATCACCATCCATTGCGCCGATCCGGCTGCTGCGGAACAAGCCTTCACATCGGCGCAGGCCGTCGCCGATGGCGTGATTCTCGCGCGCGACCTCGTCAATGAGCCCGCCAACCTCCTCGGTCCGGTCGAGTTTGCCGAAAAGATCCAGGCGCTCAGCGAACTCGGCGTTGCTGTCGAGATCCTCACCGAAACGGAAATGACAAAGCTCGGAATGGGCGCGCTGCTCGGCGTGGCTCAAGGCTCCGTCCGCCCGCCGCGTCTTGCCATCATGCGCTGGAACGGCGGTGCCGAAGGCGAACAGCCTGTCGCCTTCATCGGCAAGGGCGTGACCTTCGATTCCGGCGGCATCTCCATCAAGCCGGCTGAAGGCATGGATGAGATGAAATATGATATGTGCGGCGCGGCCTCGGT
>DCDI01000085.1:0-2583 GCA_002316345.1 Phyllobacteriaceae bacterium UBA1059
GCTGGCCGCCGGAGAGCTGGCCGGGCAGCTTGTCGGCCTGGCCCTGCAAGCGCACGAGCGCGAGTGCTGCATGAGAGCGCTCGTCGATCTCGGCGCGGGGCAGACCGCGCATCTTCAGCCCGAAACCGACATTCTGCAGCACGGTCATATGCGGAAACAGCGCGTAGTTCTGAAACACCATGCCGAAGCCGCGGTCTTCCGGCTTCAGCTGATCGATGCGCTTGTCATCGATATAGATGCCGCCGCCGGTCGTGCCGAGCAGGCCGGCGATGCAATTCAGCGCCGTTGACTTGCCGCAGCCGGACGGCCCGAGCAGCGCGACGAACTCGCCCTTGCGGATCGTCAGGTCGATTTCGTTCAGCGCGTTGAACGTGCCGAAGGCCCGGCTCATCCGCTCGAGGCGCAACTGGTTGAAGGACAGGGAAGCAAGCGACATGCCGACAGATCCATTCCGAGCATGAATGGGGAAGGGGACTGCGGATAACGTGATCCGCAGTCTTCGATGCGTCGAGTTGGCGCCGGTCAGCCGGCTGCCACCTCTTCGTCCCAGCGGCGGAAGGCCGTGACCAGCGCTTCCGGCTCGAGCGGCAGTTCGATCGGATTGTTGGCGATCCAGTCCTCGTATTCGGGACGGCCGAACTGCGCAATCGTATCCTGGCTCGCCTGCGGTGCCATCTGCAGCGTCACGTCCTTGACGGCCGGACCCGGATAGAAATAGCCGGCATCATAGGAAAAAGCCTGCTGCTGCGGCTGCAGCGCGAACTTGATGAACTCCATGAGCACCGCAACCTTCTCGTCCGAAACGCCCTTCGGGATGGAGAAGTAGTGGGCATCGCAAACCCAGTGGAAGCCCTTAAGCTGGCCGACAGCTGCTTCCTTCTGCACCACGCCGAGTGCGCGGGGATTGATGTCCCAGCCCGTGGTGGTCACAGTCATGTCGCGGGTGCCTTCGCCGAACTCCTTCATCAGGGCGCCGGTGCCGGCCGGATAATACTCGATGTGCTTGTGCAGCTCCTTGAGGTAGGCCCAGGTCTTGTCCCAGCCCTTCGCCGGATCTTTCGGGTCGGTGTCGCCGAGCAGGTAAGGCAGGCCCATCAGGAAGGTGCGGCCGGGGCCGGAATTGGCTGGGCGCGCATAGATGAACTTGTTCGGGTTTTCCTTGGCCCAGGCCAGAAGTTCCTCGGCCGAAGTTGGCGGGGTTTTCACCCGCTCCGGCATATATTCGATGAGCGGGCCGGAGGGGTAATAGGACACCACCACGCCCTTGCCCTTGGCCAGGCCCTGCATGCGCCAGGCCGGATCGAGATAGATCGACTGCAGATCCGGCAGGCCGTTTTCGGGCAGTGCGATAATGTCAGTCCAGATGTCATCGGCAAGACCGGCCGACAGTGCGTCAGGGCCGATGATCACGAGATCGATGTCGATGCGGTTGGCGCGCTGCTGAGCCTTGATCTTGCCCGGCAGTTCCGGCGACGGCGCCTTGTTGAAGGTAAAGCGCGAAACGAGGTCGCTGTGTTCTTTCGCAAAATTGTCGAAGATCGGCTGCGTCAAAGCCAGGTTGCCGGCGGCATCGATGACGTTGAGCGCCACGGGTGACGAGGGCAGCTTTGCGGTCTGCGCAAAGGCGCCCTGGGGCAGAACGAAGCCTGCGCCGGCGGCGACACCAGCGCTCGCCAGAAAGCGACGGCGTGAAATTCCGTATGTCATGACTTCCTCCTCTGTTGTCTGATGGAAACGCCGGCCGCCTCCTCCTTTGGCAAACCGGCGCTTTTCATTCTCAGGCCGCGATGGCCTCCTTCCAGCTTTCGAGCACACGCTTCAACGCGGCTCGGTCCGTGTCTTCCAACCGCGCCAATCCGGGCAGACGCACCGGCCCCACACTCGTGCCCTGCAGGCCGAGCGCTTCCTTCACCACGGTGACGTTCGCGCCGTTGCGATACTTCGTGCGCATGGCCTCGAACGGCGCGATGCTGTCGACATAACCGCGCGCCGTGGCGTAATCGCCTGCTTCCAGCGCCCGCCAGACTGCCATCGACAGGTCCGGAGCGACATTCACAAGGCCGGACGTGAAGCCCTTGCCGCCAAGCGCGTAGAAGGGCAGCGCCCAGCTTTCGGCGAGGCCGCAGATCCAGGTCGCATTTGTGCCCTTGGTGGCGCGGGTGCATTCGGCAAAGAGCATCGTGTTGATCGACGCGAACTTGACGCCGGCAACAGCCGGATGGGTCGCCAGACGTACCATCTCGTCGAGCGGAATCAGGTCGGAACGCACATAAGCCACCAGCGGGAGGTCGACGGCCTCAGCGATCGCGATGAAATAATCGACCTGCGCATGCGGGGCGGCGAAAGGGTCGAGCGGATGGTGGATCATCACGCCGTCTGCACCCTCGGCCTTTGCGGCGCGGGCCACGGTGATCGCTTCGCGCACGGAGCGTCCGGCGGCCGCTGTAAGCGCGGCTCGGCCGTCATTGGCTGCAATGGCGATGGCCTGAAGGCGGATGACCTCGTCCATGGTGAGGCTGAAGAACTCGCCGGTATTGCCGCCCGACACGATGTTGTGCACGCCGGCGGCTGCGATCTTCGACG
>DCDI01000085.1:2595-4133 GCA_002316345.1 Phyllobacteriaceae bacterium UBA1059
ACGATATGCGTCTTCCCTGCATCCATGATGTGCTGGCGCATCAACCGCTCCGCCGCGTCCTCATCGCGGGAAACAATCGCCTTCATGATGGCCTCGTGCTCGAGAAACGAGATGCGCCGCACCTCTTCTTGAGACAGGACCGTGACGCGGGCCGCGTGGTCGTATGTGCGCTGCGTGTTCTGCAGGCGGCGCAGGTATTCGCAGCCGGACGCATCATGAATCGCGTCATGGAACTGCTCGTTCATCCGGATCAGTTCTTCGACATCCCCGCTTTCCACGGCCGCCAGCATCTTGCCGATCACCGAACGGAGGAGGTCAAACGCTTCAACCGACCCGTGCCTGGCAGCCTGGCGCGCGATGATGCTTTCGAGCGCAGCGCGAGCCAGCATCATTTCTTCCGCTTGCCGCTGCGAGAACGTCACGAAGCTGCCGCGCCGTGGTTCCGTCCGCACCAGACCTTCGGCCTCCAACTGCCGAAGCGCTTCCTTCAGCGGGCTGGTGCTGGTGCCGAGATCGGCCGCCAGCTGCCGCTCGTTCAACCGCGCACCGCTTTTCAGCCGGCCGGAGATAATGGCTTGGCGAAGTTCCTCGTGAACATGCTCACGCAGGCTGCGAAGGCGAATGGGCCGAAAGCCGCTATCGGTCTCCTCCACCAGCATGATCCGCCTCCGTTCCGTGTTGAGGAGGACCATTCCACGGCTCGAACTGATATGCAAGACGTGATGTATCAGATTTCAGTGAGCTTTGTTGGCTTGTCGGCAAGTGGTGCCATACTGTCCGTGAAACGCCCCTTGCCGGCGAAGTTAGAGGAAGAACGTCGAGAACACCGGGAACACCGCGATCAACAACAGGCCGATAAGCAGCGCGCCGATATACGGCCAGATCGCACGCATGGCTTCGTCAGGCGATACGGCGCCGATCTTGCAGGCGATATAGAAGCCGATGCCGATGGGCGGTGCGATCAAGCCGATATTCATCGCCGTCACCACGACCATCGAATAATGGACGTCGTTGATGCCGAGGCTGCGGGCGATCGGGAACATGATCGGTGCCATCAGCACGAGAGCGGGAAGACCTTCGAGCACGCAGCCAAGCAGCGCGAAGATCGCGACTGTTACCGCCATGAAGGTCAGCCATCCGCCCGGCAGTCCGGTGACTGACTGCGCGAGTTGAGAGGCGAACCCCGTTTGCGTCAGAGCCCAGGCCATGGCCGATGCGCAGCCCAGGATCAGCAGGATCGCGCCCGACAAAGCCGCCGTCTCCACGAGCATGCCGTAGAACTTGCGCAATGAGATGCCGCCATAAAGCGTCGCGCCTGTAATCAGGGCGTAAAGAACGGCGATGGTCGACACTTCCGTCGCCGTGGCAACTCCGCCGCCAACGACGCTGCGGATCAGGAACGGCAGAACCAGTGCGGGTGCCGCGATCAGCAGCGCGCGGCCGATTGTCGGAAGCGTAGCGCGCCGCACACCTTCCATCGACTCATGCCGTGCCTTCCAGCGCGCCAGAATGGCCAATGTCACCAACAGCACCATGTG
>DCDI01000085.1:4229-25605 GCA_002316345.1 Phyllobacteriaceae bacterium UBA1059
GACATGCCGGCCTTCACATGGCCGAGCAGCGATGCCATCACATTGACGATCGCGCGGCCCATGCCCGTGGCGTCTAGGATGCAACCGAGCAGAACGAAGATCGGCACGGACAGAAGGATGATGCTCGACATGCCTTCATCCATGCGGCCCACGATCACGAAGATCGGCACCGAACTGGTGAAGGTCAGGAAGGACAAAGCGCCGAGGCCGAAGCAGAACGCGATTGGCACGCCCATGACAAGAAGGATGCCCACGCCGACAACCAGGAACACCACGATGTTCCAGTTGCCGAGCGGCACCAGCGCCGGCTCCAGCGCAAACAAGGCACCCCCAACCGCGCCCACGACCGCGGCGGCCAGGAGGAGCATCCGCGCATTGCCGAGCAGAACGTCATGCATGATCACGGTGATCAGCATCAGACCGAGGCCAACCGGCAGGGCGGAAGCGCGGTAGCTCATCGGCAGCACGAGTGCGGCCGAGGTCACGTAGCTTTCCTCGATCGCATAATCGATGGCGGGATAAAGCAGACTGCCAAGGAACACAGCGGTCAGCAACAGGCCCAACGTCGTCACGAAAGCCTGCTTAGGCTCGCTCAAGCGTCGAAGAAACACCGTCAGGCGCAGATGCTCGTTGCGGTCGATGGCGATCGCAGAACCCAGCATGGCCAGCCATAGAAAAGCGAAGGAAGCGACCTCATCGCCCCAGATCAGCGGTGTGGAAAAAACGTAGCGTGCCACCACACCCGCCAGCAACACCCCGATGATCAGCAGAAGCAGGGCTGCGGCCGCCGCTTCCACCGGCCTCATCCATCTCGAGCCGGTCGCGGTCGGTTGCAGTTCGGCAAGCTGGATGTCGTCCAGGACTTCGGAAGTCGTGCTCATGATTGTCCTCCCTGACGGCGCTCCCCTTTTGCCGTCGTGATGTCGCCCGGTTCAGGGCAGATTTTCGCGAAAGATCACGTCGCTGCGCATGGGTTCGGCATCGTTGGCGATCGACTTGCCACCCCGCAGGTTGAGGAAAGTGCCGGCCAGACGGCGGATCGTTTCCTTCGGATTTTGCGTGATCACAGCATCCATCGTTCCGTCCATCAGGAAGGAGCGTGTGTCGGGCGTGAGCCCGTGGCCGACGAAAACGAGCGAATGTTCGCGACGTGCATCCTTCAGCGCCTTGCCAACGCCACTTGCGCCGCCGCCGATATTGTAGATGCCCGCGAGGTCGGGATGCTGGCTGAGCAGCATGCGCATCTGGCGATAATTCATCGCCTCATCGTCCTGGCCCTCGCGGATGCCGACCACTTCGATATGCGGATGGCTTTCCTTCAGCACATGCAGGAAGCCCATTTCGCGCTCTTCGTGGGCGCGATAGCTCAGACTGCCGGCAATCATCGCGACCTTGGCCGGCCGCTCGCCAACGAAGCGGGCAATGAGATAGCCTGCCAGACGCCCGGCCGAACGGTTATCCAGCCCGAGAAAGGCTGCGCGCTGCGCGTTGGCGATGTCCGAGATCAGCGTGACGGTCGGAATGCCCTTTTCTGCCAGGCGATTGACTGCCTCGCGCACGGCAGGATGCTCCAGCGCCATGAAGGCGATTCCATACGCGCTGCGGCCATGGCGCTGCAGGGCCTGCGCCAGCGCTTCCGGGTTGAAGCTCTTGATATAATCGACCGTCGGCTTGATGCCTTGCTCCTGAAGAGCCTCGGATTGCTCGACAATCAGCCGTCCGAGGTGGCCAAGATAGCGATTGGTGCCGGACGGTAGCAGGATCGAGATGTTGGCGGGTGCCTGCATTGAAGCCGCTGCCGAGCTTTCTTCGACATAGCCCAACTCGGCCGCCGCCCGCATGACGCGCTGGATCGTCGGCGCCCGTACGCCCTGCCGTCCGTTCAGCACGCGATCGACGGTCGCTGTCGAAACGCCGGCCTGGCGCGCGACATCGACGATGGTCGAGCGCTTGTCCTGCATGGAAGAGGGTGTGGGTTTGTCGAGCATGGTTACATCAGATTACATCAGAAACGGCATTTGACTTGATGGTTTGTATGATGGATTTGTTGCGGAGGGAAGAGACAATTCTGGGGAGGATGAAATGAAGACCACACTGTCGCGCCGCACGCTGCTCAAGGGTCTGGCTGCCGCACCGGCCGCCGGCGCCGTGTTCAGCATCCCGCGCTATGCGCATGCCGCGGAGATCCGCCTGCGCTACGGTAACAACCTGCCGCTCAGCCATCCGCTCAACATCCGCGCCAAGGAAGCGGCCGACCGCATCGCAAAGGAAACGAACGGCCGCGCCGAGATGCTGATCTTCCCGGCTAACCAGCTTGGCGGCGACACAGACATGCTGTCCCAGGTGCGCAGCGGCGGTCTGACCTTCTTCACGCCGTCGTCGCTGGTGATCGCGACGCTTGTTCCGGCCGCCGCCCTCAACGCCGTCGGCTTTGCCTTCAAGGATTACGATCAGGTCTGGAAGGCAATGGACGGCCCGGTCGGCGCCTTCGTGCGCAACAAGATCGCGGACTCCCGCCTGCATGCACTCGAAACCATGTGGGACAACGGCTTCCGCCAGACGACGACCAGCAGCGGCGCGATTACCAAAGCCGATGACATGGCGGGCTTGAAGATCCGCGTGCCTGTCAGCCCGCTCAGCATCGACATGTTCACCGCACTCGGCGCATCGCCCACCAGCCTGCAGTTCTCGGAAGTTTATTCCGCGTTGCAGACCAAGGTGGTCGACGCGCAGGAAAACCCGCTGCCGATCATCCAGGTCTCCAAGATCTATGAAGTGCAGCAGAACTGCGCACTAACCAACCACATTTGGGACGGCTACTGGTTCATTGCCAACGGCCGTGAATGGTCCGGTCTGCCGGATGACGTGAAGGAGATCGTGTCGCGCGCCATCAATGAAGCCGGCTTGGCCCAGCGCGCAGATATCGCCAAGCTGAACTCCAGCGTGCAGACCGATTTGGAAAAGGCCGGGTTGAAGTTCAACACAGTCGAAACCGACAGCTTCCGCAACAAGCTCAAGGAAGGCGGCTTCTATTCCAAATGGAGCAAGGAGTTCGGCGACGAAGCCTGGGGCGCACTCGAAAGCGTTGTGGGCTCACTGGCCTGATCGCCGGATGATCATGAGGGAGATGCAAGGCATCTCCCCATCAGTTTCCATCAAATAAGCAGACATAAAGACATCAGATGAGTCGCTTCTTCGGAAAGATCCGCCAGGCCGGCTATGTCGTCGACGACATTGAGGCGGCGATGGATTATTGGAGCCGTACGCTTGGGGTCGGCCCCTTCTTCTACAATGAGCGCGTGCCGATCGAAAACTACCGCTACAAGGGCGAGACCTACCAGCCGCATAATTCGGTCGCGCTCGCCAACTCCGGCGAGTTGCAGGTCGAACTGATCCAGACGCGCAACGATGTCCCCTCCATGTATCGCGATTTTCGCGAGGCGGGCCATCGCGGTCTCCAGCACGTCGCCTACTGGACCGATCAGTACGATGCCGATCTCGAGCGCCTGATCAAGCAGGGGTTCCGGGTCGTGATGAGCGGCGAGGTCGGCCAGAATGGCCGCTTCGTGTATTTCGACACGCATTATCACCCCGGCACCGTGATCGAACTGTCGGAAGTGGCCGGACCCAAGGGCCGGATGTTCGATTCCATCCGCCAGGCTTCGGAGAGCTGGGACGGCAGCGATCCCGTTCGGCCCTTCCCGGACCTGTCGAAGCTGTGAGGCAGCCCATGGCGGAAGAGCATTTCGAGGCCGAATATCTAGTCGAAACGCCGCTTGATCCTGCGAAGGTTGCGGAGATCATGGCCGGCGAGCAGTCATCCGGCACCTTCATTCGCGTTGCCGGCGAAACGGACGACCTGCGCGCCCGCGCCCGCGCGGAGGTCATCGCGGTCGATATTCTCGAAGAACGCCCAGAACCGACACTGCCGAGCGCCTGGCTGCAACGGCGGGGCATTGCCGGGCCATTCAAGCGCGCGCGCATCCGCATCCGCTTTCCGATCGCCAATGTCGGCGTCAACCTTTCAGCCCTTGCTTCCACCGTTGCTGGCAACCTCTACGACCTTGGTGAGGTGACCGGCCTTCGGCTGCAAACCATCACCCTGCCGACGTCTTACCGCCGCCGCTACCGCATGCCGAAGCAGGGCATTGCGGGAACGCGGACGCTGATGAACGCGGGCTCGGGGCCGCTGCTCGGCTCCATCATCAAGCCAAATGTCGGCATGTCGTCGGCCGAAACCGCCGCGCAGGTCGCGATCCTCTGCCAAGCCGGCATCGATTTCATCAAGGATGATGAAATCTCCGCCAATCCGGATCATGCGCTGCTGCGTGAGCGCATTCCGGCCGTGATGGCCGAGGTAAAGCGCGCCGAGGATCGCTCCGGGCGGCGGGTGATGATGGCCTTCAACATCACCGATGATACCGACGCCATGCGCCGCCATGCCGATATGGTTGCACGCGAAGGCGGCACCTGCGTCATGGCCAACCTGAACTGGTGCGGCTTTTCGGCGGTGGAAACGCTGCGCCGTTCAACCGATCTGGCACTGCATGGCCACCGCAACGGCTTCGGCGCTCTGTCGCGCTGCGATGTGCTCGGCATCGGCTTTGACGCTTATCAGTTGCTGTGGCGACTGGCCGGCGTCGACCACATGCATGTCCATGGTCTCGACGGCAAGTTCGCCCAGGACAATCAGGAAGTGATCCAAAGCACGGCACTCTGCCTGACCCCGCTCGACGATCAATCCGACGACCGCGTGCTGCCCGCCTTTTCCTCCGGCCAATGGGCTGGAACAGTGCCTGCGACCCGGCAGGCTGCAGGCGGCGATGACTTCCTGTTCATGGCCGGCGGCGGGATTGCGGGTCATCCCGGTGGCGCGGCGGCCGGGGTCGAAAGCATCCGCGCAGCCTTCGAGGCAACGCGCACGGGCCAGACGCTTGAAGATGCCGCAAAGTCCTCGACCGCGCTAAGGCAAGCGCTGGAATTCTTCGGCAGCAAAGCCGCATGAGCGGCCAGAGCCGGCCATCCTACGCTTGGTATGGCGACGATTTCACCGGCGCCACCGATACGCTGGCGACGCTCTCCGCCCGTGGCATCCAGGCCTTCCTGTTCCTCGGCGTTCCATCGCGCGAGCATCTCGAACAGGCCGGCCCGCTAGACGCCCTCGGCGTCGCCGGTTCCGCCCGCAGCATGTCTGACGATGCGATGATTCGCGAGTTGCAACCTGTCGCGACCTTCTTCGCCGAGATTGCCGCACGGTTGATCCATTACAAATGCTGCTCGACCTTCGACAGCGCCTCCCAACTCGGCAACCTCGTCACTGCCGTCAAAACGCTGCGCAGCTCCGGCGCGCGTGAACAGGTGCTTGTGCTCGGCGGTCAGCCGTCGCTTGGCCGCTACTGCATCTTCGGCAACCTCTTCGCCGCTGCCGGACAAGGTGGCGAGGTTCACCGCCTCGACCGCCACCCTACCATGAGCCGCCATCCGGCAACCCCAATGGGTGAAGCGGACCTGCGAGGGCATTTGATGGCGCTCGGCGCACGTGACGTGGGTCTTGTGTCCTGGCGAGACCTTGATGCCGAAGAGGACATCAACCTCGGCGACAAGCCTTATGTCCTGCTCGATGCGCTCAACGAGCGTCACATTGCCTGCATCGGCCAGCTGCTCAGAGCCCGCACTGTAAATGGCGCGCCACAGATCGTCCTCGGCGCCAGCAGCGTCGCCCAAGCCTTCTTCCCAGCCTCCGAGACCACAGCGCCCAACAAAGCTTCTGCCCACAGCGGTCCGACCCTCGCGATCGCCGGCTCGCTGTCACCTTTGACCCGCCGCCAGATCGCAGCCGCGTCCCGCTATCGCAAATTGGCGGTGAACCCGGAACGTCTGCTCAGCGAGGAAGCGCACCGCAAAGCAATCATCAAGGAAGCCGCGAGCCTCCTGAACGAAGGCGCCAACGTGCTCGTCACCACGTCGCCTGAAGACGAAGCCTCGACAAACTCGGCCCACGCCGATCTCGCCACCGCAACCGGTCGACTGACCGACAGCATCCTTAATCAGGCCCCCGTCCGTCGCCTTTTGATCGCAGGCGGCGACACATCCAGCCATGTCGTTCAGCATCTCGGCGTCTGGGGTCTCTCCAGCGCCGGCTCTTTCGCGCCCGGCGTCGCCCTGTCACAAACCCGCAGCGACAATCCCGCCCGCGACGGCCTGTGCCTCCTGCTCAAAGGCGGCCAAATGGGCGAGGAAGCAATGTTCGATCGGTTTGCAGAGCCGCGTGAGGTCTAGGCTCGCCTTAGCCCTGATTGAGCGCTGCTAGTTCACCCTGGATGGCGCGGCGGAAAGGCGATCGCGCAGAACGAGCAGGTCTCTGCAAACCGCTTCGAGGTCCTTCAACGCAAAACCCTCGGCGTGAACGGATCCTTCCTCAGCCAACAACTCCTTGAGCCGGCCATGATAGTGCGCCGTTCCGTCGCCGACGGTCAGGCCCTTGCGCCCTTCAAACGCTTCGTTCCAGGCAATTGCATCCGCCTCGGAAACCGATGAAGGCAAGTCCAGTTTCAACGCCCCGTCTTCAAGCTTGACGGGATAACCGCCCGGCAACCCGTTCGGCCCTGGAACATGGCCGTGCCACACCTTGTTTGCGGCAAAGGCAAGCATCAGGGTGACGCCCGATGCTCCCGAAATTTCGATGGCCGGTTCGGGGGTCAATTGGCAGTGGCTGAAGGCGTGGAACGGATCGGCGATCTCCGTGTCGCCGATGAATACGCGCGGTGCCGCTGCACCTTTGCGCGCTTCCGGCGGCTGACGCCACGGTGCAAGGCACTGGTAATGAGCGAGCACGCGCAGGGGGCCATCATCAAGGTTTTCGCGAGCGCCGGCAAAGACATTCGACAAGATGGCAACGTTGCCGGTTCCGCAAAGCACATCATGGCCCATCGCAGTGATCATGCCGTTGACGACATCGGGAAACGAGCAGTTGATCAGCTTGGTTTGCGGCGCAAGTGCTGAGATCGCAGCGGCCATACGGCTCGAAATCAGCGCCTGAAACACCGCAGTCGCGCTCAACCCGCCTTCCGCAACCAGATCGGTCCAGCGCGAACCACCGTCGGAAATCACGCTCGACGTCTGGATCGATGCCGCTTGAACCACGAGGCGCGGCTGGTGTTCGAGAATGACAGCCTCGCTGGCGCCCGGCTCGAGCAGGTCGATTTCCTGCGTGGCGAAGCGTGCCGGTGTATCGAACATTGCCGCACGCGCATTCCCGGCCGTCCGCAACCAGTCGAGCCGCATCCGGTTGCGGCCGGCAATCACGACGTTGATCGGCTCCCTCGCCGTTGATGCGATGTCGAGTGCGATGCGTCCGGCGAACATGCCCGTGCCGGTAATGAGGATGTCGCAACTCATTTGGATGCTCCTTCGCGGATCTTCGGCTTGTGGCTGGGAATGTTCGCTTCCCACCGCATGTCCGGCCGCTGCGGCAGAAGATGCTTCTGGATGCGCTGGCTTGGCGTGCGGGGGAATTCCGGCACCAGCGCGATGTAGCGGGGGCGCTGATAGGCTGCGAGCTGGTGCGACATCCATGACCAGATAGCGGCCGGGTCGGGCTGCGACCCTTCGCGCGGCTGGATGAACAGCTGAATATCGTGCTCGCCGATCTCTCCCGGCACGCCGACCATTGCGGCTTCGGCAACGTCCGGGTGGCGGTTGGCAACGCTCTCGACTTCAAAGGCCGAAACATTTTCGCCCTTGCAACGGACCGAGTCCGTCATCCGACCGTGGAAGAACAGCATGCCGTTCTCGTCCCAGGAGCCGAGATCGCCGGTGTGGAAGCCGTCGTCCTGCAGTGCCTTCGCGGTCGCTCGCGGATTGGCATAGTAGCCCTGGGTGATCGCACCGGGCAGGGACGTGCGCACGACGATCTCTCCCCGGCCTTCGCCCGGTCCCAACGTCCGGCCGGTCTCATCCTTCAACGTAATGTCGAACCATGGCATCGCACGTCCGACCGAACCGACCACGCCTTCGGCATTCCACGAGGTCAGGCTGGAGCATTCGGTCATGCCGTAGCATTCACGGATCTGGATTCCGAAACGCTTCTCAAATGGAAGCCAGGCTTCCGGCGCGCAGCCGCCGCCCCAGGCAACACGAACCTTGTGGTTGCGCTCCCAAGGGCTGTCGGGCTGTTTGAGCAGGATCTGGATAATGCCGCCGAGATGGTGGATATGCGTGCAGCCCGCTTCGGCAACCTGCTGCCAGAACCGCGATGCGCTGAATCGGTCGGAGATCGTCAGCGAAACGTTGCGCACGAAAGGCAGCAGCAGAACCTGCGCGCCGCCGATATGGTAGAACGGTTCCCACATGAAGAGGTTGTCGCCGGGAACGACATCGGCACACAGGCTCACCGCTTCCGCAGCCAGCTCCAGCATCATGTGGGTCACCATCACACCCTTTGCCGGGCCGGTCGTGCCCGAGGTGAACATGATGGTGGCGAGATCGTCCGGTCCGGCGAAGTCATCTGCAGAGGGCTTTTCGGCTTGCGTCGGCAGACCGCGATCGGAGATGATCTCGACCCGGATCGAAGCGGCCTCGGGCATCCCTTCAAGAGCACCCTCAACGCCGGCATCGCAAAGGATGAGGCTGGGCTGGGTGGTGCGCAGCACATGCTGGAGCGGCGCGCCGACAAGGGCCGGGTTGACCGGCACCCAGACGAAGCCGCCGCGCATCAGGCCGTGGATCAACGACAGCGATGCCAGGCTGTTGGCCATCATGACCACCACCCGGTCGCCTCGCTTGATACCGAGGTCGTGCAGGCGCTGAGCCATCGCATCGGCTGCCGTCGCGAGCGCGCCGAACGTCACAGGGCCCGAAGCGGTTGCCGCATAGATGCGGTCAGGTGTGGCGCGCGCCAGGTCCTGAAGGCGGTTCGCCAGTCCTAGGATGTGCTGCATGAGTTTGGAATGCCTTGATATCGGGCCAGACAGAACGAACTGTCCGGCATCATTCACTTCTGAAGTTTGCGGGTTGCGAGCAGGATCACTGTGACGATGAGCAGCACCACCACGGACACCGCCGCGAGGGTCGGGTTGAGCTGCAGGAACATGTCATCCCACATCTGCTTCGGCAGCGTCGTCTTAAGGCCGCCCGAGATGAAGATCGCGACCGTCAGCTCATCGAAGGAGGTGACGAAGGCGAACAAGGCAGCCGAGATCACGCCACCGCGCAGAAGCGGCAGGGTGATGCGGCGCAGGATCGTCAAACGCCCGGCACCCAGCGTCTCCGCCGCCTGGTTCAGCCGCCAGTCATAGCTCTTCAACACCGCACCGATCGTGATGAAGCAGTAGGGAATGGCGAGAAGCGTGTGGCCAATCACAAGGCCGGTATTCGTCGCAACCAGACCGATCTGCGCCATGAGGTAGAAGAGGCCCACAGCAATGACGATCCTGGGCACCACCATCGGCGCCAGCATCAAAGCGAAAATCGGTCCGTTCCAGCGTGACTGACTGCGCGCCAAAGCCAGTGCTGCAAGGCCGCCGAGCACCGTGGCACAGAAGGCGGTTGCGAAGGCGACGCCGAAGGAGCGCAGCGTTGCGGCAAGCCACACCGGCGAGGAGAAATATTGCTCAAACCAACGCAGCGAATAGCCCGGCGGCGGGAACTGCAGCGAGCTCGCCGAGGTGAAAGCCAGCGGAAACACGACCAGGATCGGCGCGACGAGGAAGATCACCGCGATCAGGGCATAGATGCTGAAGCCACCTTTGGCTGAAGGGTCCTGCGAAGCGAAGCGGTCGAACGGGCTGGACAGCCAGGCAAGGGCTTTCAGAACGCGTTGCCCGCCTGCGCGCAGCGTCGCACTACCACGCGGAGTACCATCAACCTTTGGTGCCTGACCGGACAGTGCGGAAAGGCCGAAGAACTTGTTGTAGATCCAGATCGCAACCAGCGTCGCCGCCACCATCAGGCTGGCGAGAACTGCGGCAAACGACCAGTTCACCAGCTCCTGCACCTGCGTGATGATGGTCTGCGCCAGCATGGTCTGGCCGCGCCCGCCGAGAAAGGCTGGCACGATAAAGAAGCCGAGCGAGGTGATGAAGGTCAGCAAACCGGCTGCCGCCACACCGGGCGCGGACAGCGGGAAGTAGATCAGCCAAAACCGCTGCGAGCGGCTCGCACCCATCGTGCCGGCCGCAAGCGATAGCCGGTTGTCGATGCTGTTCATGACCGGCAACATGGTCAACACGGCCAACGGCATCATCGCATGCACCATGCCGATGATGACGCCAAGCTCGTTATACATCAGCCGCATCGGCCGCTCGAGCAGACCGGTATCCGTCAGCAGTGAATTCAAGACGCCGCGATTGCCGAGCAGGATCATCCAGGCGAAGGTCTTGACAAGATAGGATGTCCAGAATGGCAGAAGAACCAGCAGCGTCATCAACGATTGGCGACGGCTGTCCATCTTCGACAGCCACAATGCCAGGGGATAGCCGAGCAGCAGGCAGAACGCCGCCGTCAGGAATGCGATGCGGAAGGTAATGCCGAGGATGCGCCAGTAGACGGGCGTGTCGATCAGGCGCGTATAATGCTCAGCCGTCAGCGCACCCGTGCCGGGATCCTGGACGCCCAGCACGAAAAGCCGTGCCAGCGGGAAGATGAAGAACACCGCCAGCAAGGCCAGCGCCGGAAGCACCAGCCAAAGCGGGCCGAACTGAAAGCGCCGCGGCGCAGAAACAACAGCACTCGCGCTCATGTCACGATTCTCGCTGCTGTTTTCAGCCAATGAACCGCCACCTCGTCGCCGATCGACGGCAGTTCGCCGGCCGCAGGATCATGGCGCAAGGTCAGGTTTGTATCGGAGCCGAGCGTCAGCAGAAGCCGCGTCTCGGCCCCCACATAGATCAAGTCCGTCAGCCTGCCCGACACGCCGTCGAAGGCGTTACCCGGCGCCGTACCCAGCCGCATCTGTTCCGGCCGGATGATCAGCGACACATTGGTTGTGGAACGATCACGCGCCGTATGTTTGCCGCTGAACGTGCCAAACGGCATGCGGATGGTCGCGACATCACCGTCGCGCGACACCTTCTCACCGCTCAGCACATTGGAATGGCCGATAAAGGTCGCGGCGAAGAGCGTTTCCGGATTGCCGTAGATCTGGCTCGGCGCACCGATCTGTTCCACCCGCGCATGGTTCATGACGCAGATGCGGTCGGACATTACCAGCGCTTCTTCCTGGTCATGGGTCACGTAGATGATCGTGGTGCCATATTCCTTGTGCAGCCGGCGAATTTCGAGCTGCATATGCTCGCGCAGCGCCTTGTCGAGCGCACCCAGCGGCTCATCCATCAGGATCACCTTGGGACGGAACACAAGACAACGCGCCAAGGCGACACGCTGCTGCTGGCCGCCGGACAACTCCTTGGGGAAGCGGTGCGCGAACTGGTCGAGCTGAACCTTGCGCAACGTTTCTTCGACGCGCGTCTTCATCTCGGCCGAAGGCAGCTTGCGCATTTCCAGCGGGAAGGCGACGTTTTCGGCAACCGTCATGTGCGGGAACAACGCATAATGCTGGAACACCAACCCCATGCCGCGCGCGTTGACGGGCCTGTGCGTCCAGTCCTCACCGTTGAAGATCAGGCGCCCTTCGCTCGGATCGGTCAAACCCGAGATCATCTGCAGCAAGGTAGTCTTGCCGGAACCCGATGGTCCCAGCAGCGTGAGGAACTCGCCGTCTTCGATGGTCACGCTGGTGGGTTCGAGCGCTGTGAACGTGCCATAGCGCTTCGACAAACCTTCGAGCACAAGCGCGCCCTGCTGAGATGCCGCTGCCATTGGGGCTCCTGGAAAATAATGCCGATCAACGCTGCCCCGAAGTTATGCCGGGCAAGCGTCTTTGGCCGAAAGAGGTGGTCAGGGGAGCAGCACGCACCGCTCCCCGAAATGGAACAGCCTAGTCGAGCAGCCAGCCGTTGAAGCGTTCCGTCAACGCGGCACGATTGGCCTTCCAGAACGGCTCGGATGCCAGCGACATCAGTTCCAGGTTCTTCGGGGAGGTCGGCAGGATCGCCGCGCGGTCGGCTTCGATGTGATCGTAAGCCTTTAGATTGGTCGGGCCGTAGGCCAGGTCGTCGGTGAACTTCGCCTGCATCTCGGCCTGAGCGCAGAAGGCGACGAACTGACGGGCCAGATCAGCCTTCGGATTGCCCTTCGGCACGCCCCAGCCTTCAATGGAATATAGGCCGCCGTTCCATACGATCTTTGCGGGAGCACCGCCGTCGATGGCTGCCTGGAAACGCGCGTTCCAGCCGGCGATCATGTCCACTTCGCCGCTTTCCAGCAGCTGCGTGGACTGTGCGCCGCCGGTCCACCAAACGTCGATCTTATCCTTGATCTCGTCGAGCTTGCGGAAGGCACGATCGACATCCAGCGGATAAAGATCCTTCGGCGCCACACCGTCAGCCATCAAGGCGATTTCCAGCGTGTCGATCGGGTTTTTGCGCAGGGAACGGCGACCGGGGAACTTGTCGAAATCCCAGAACGCGGCCCAGCCTTCGGGCGCTTCGGTGATGGTGTCGGTGTTGTAGGCGAGTACGGTGGAATAAACGTCGGTGCCCAGCATGTTCGGGTGAACGGCTTCCGGCATCACGTCGGATACTTTGGTCGCATCTAGATTGAGCGGCTCAAGCAAACCCTGTTCTTCAAGGATCAGCCGCGCGGAAAGCGTGATCGTGCATACGTCCCAGATGTAGGATTTGGTATCCACGATCGACTTGAACTGTGCCGTCGGCTCGGCATCGCGCGCCACGCTGTTGATGGCGATGCCTGTTGCCGCGGTGAAAGGCTCGTAGAACGCCTTGCGGTAGCCTTCGGTGAAGGGACCGCCCGGATCGGCGACAACCAGCGATTGCTCGGCATGAGCGCGGCGCATCAGCATGGGTGTAGCAAGCGCTGCTGCTCCTGAAGCCAGGAGGGTTCGGCGCGTTAGAACTGGAAGAAGCGACTTGGTCATTTCTGTTCTCCTCTGGTTGTTGAGCCGCACCGTTTGCCGGCGTCGGTAGTGGCATTCCAGGCGCGTCCATTGCCTGGAATGCAGTCTCGTCAAGCCTTGCGTGCGGCGCGGCTTGCCAGGAACTTCTCCATCATCGCCGAAGGCTCACCGGAGGCATAAGCCTCGCGCTGGATGCGCACGCCGGAAGTCATGGCGTCGTCGAAACCTTCCTGTGTCAGTTCGGCGAAACGCTGACGGTTGAGGCGCATCGCGACCGGCGGCTTGCCCGCCAGAAACTCAGCCAGTTCCAGCGCGGCGGATTGAACCTGGTCTTCTTCGACAAGGCGCGAGATCAACCCAAAGCCGAAAGCTTCCTGCGCATCCAGCATGCGCCCGGTCAACGTCAGGTCGATCGTCCGTGCCAAGCCGAGGATTTCGCGCATGATCCAGCTGCCGGTCACCGTGGCGATGCCAGAATTGATCTCGGGCTGTCCCATCTTCACGCCGGCATGCGCAACGCGCAGGTCACACAACAGCGCCACCTGGAAGGCAGAGCCTGCCGCCACGCCGTTCAGAGCGGCGACGATCGGCTTCGATCCCAAACGGAACAGGTTGTAGAGCGTCTTCCACTCTCCCATCCAGCTTTCCGCGCGATCGGCATCGAAGCTCTTACTTTCCGAAAGATCTTGGCCGGCACCGAAAGCGCGGTCACCTGCGCCGGTCAGAACGATCGCACGCACCTGATCGTCCGCTTCGGCAGCCTGCAGTGCGGCAATCAGCTGATCACGCATCGGCGTGTTCCAGGCGTTAAGCTTTTCTGGCCGGTTCAAGGTCAGGCGACGAACTTGACCAATGGTTTCAGCCAACACGAATTCCTGGGACACGCTTCCTCCTTATTGCAATGCAATAGCTGTTATTGCATGATGCAACTGAGAAAACGGATCGGTCAAGCGGGGTTGTTAAAAAACTTAGGTTGAAAGCTGCTGGACGGATCGATCGAGCCGATCTATCGCGCTGTAGATCAATGTCTTTCCGGGCGTGGCAGTTGTTGCAAGTTGACCGGAAGTATCGAAATCAAGCGCTGCCCGGCTAAGCTGCAAAAGACGGGTACTCGAAAGGTCAGGAACAAGAATGCAGGACAAACCGGCCACGGCGCGGCGCGAAGATCCTTTGATGGTCCAGTCCGTTGCGAAAGCGTTTCGGGTGTTGACCGTCTTCGATAAAGGGCATGGATCGCTGACTCTATCGCAGATCGCCCAGCTCACGGACATGGATGTCAGTGCTGCGCAACGCTTCACCCACACGCTGACACAACTCGGCTATCTCAAGCGCGATCCGGTAACACGTCAGTTCGAGCTGACCATCAAGACCCTTGATCTTGCCTATCATTACACGCGCGGTTCACGCCTGGTGGACCGAGCGATGCCTGTGCTGCAGCATCTCAGCAAGGAAACGCAGGAGGCAATCAGCCTGACGATCCTCGACGGCACGGAGATCGTCTTCGTCACGCGCTATCTCAGCCGGCAGATGCTCAGCACGGACGTCATCACCGGTTCGCGTTTGCCGGCCTATTGCACCTCGCCGGGTCGCGCGATCCTATCGTGTCTGCCCGAAGCGGAAGTGCGCTCGATCGTGGAAGCCTCGGAGCTACAAGCCTATACGTCATCGACCCCCAAGAGCGCCGATGACATCCTTGACCTCGTTTCCAAAGCCAAGCTGGACGGTCATGCCGTGGCCTTTGAAGAAATTTACCACGGGGACGCTTCAGTCGCCGCGCCAATTCTCGGCTCCAACGGCGCGGTGGTTGCGGCGGTCAGCATAGCGGTGCCATTGGCCCGCTTCAGCAGGGAGGAAGTTCTGGCGACTTTCCCCAAGCTGGTGGTCGCGGCGGCACGGAGCATTTCTTTCGGCTGACAGGATAGGCCGTCCTGCGGATCATTTGCTTGTTGACAGCGAACCGCTTTGACGCTCCCATGATGCAATACGAGTTATCGGATTGCAATAACATGCTGGATGGCCCGACCTTGTTTCGGCCCGCTGTGGAAAGGCGGCCGGACATCACGATCCGCTTTGAAGGGCGAGACATTCCCGCCTGTGCGGGCGAAAGCCTCGTCACGGCACTGCTCACTGCCGGAGTTCTGACAGGTCGCTCAGAATTTGATGGCACGCCGCGTGCCGGCTTCTGCTTGATGGGCGTTTGCCAGGAATGCACGGTCTGGACATCCACCGGACAGCGGCTTCGCGCTTGCATGACCGAAGCGCGGGCTGGTCTCGATCTGCGTGCGAGTGCGCCTTTCGAGACCTTTGCGTCATGAGCTTGCCGCAGCTTCCGCCGGTGATCGTCGGCGCTGGTCCAGCAGGACTTGCCTGTGCCGCAACCTTGGTGGAAGCGGGACTGCGCCCGATCTTGCTTGAGGAAGCGCGGCGACCGGGCGGGCAGGGCACCCGCCGACTGTCGCCGGCCATGATGCCGTTTGCGGAGCAGTTCTTGGGACGAGCTTACGCAAACAAGACCGCGACACGCGAAGCCCTCGAAGATCGCCTTCTTACCCGCTGCGACTGGCGGCCTGGCACATTGGCCTGGGGCATCTTCGAGGATTGCCTGGAGGTGGTGCAGGATGGTCGGCATGATAGCATTCGGTTCGATCAGTTGCTGGTCGCTGTCGGTGCGACCGACCGGCTGATGGCCCTGCCTGGCTGGACTTTGCCGGGTGTTTTCACCTTGGGTGGAGCGCAGGTCGCGCTCAAGCAGCATTCAGCCTTCATCGGCCAGCGCGTGGTCATGGCCGGCTCGTCGCCGCTGCTCTACCTCGCCGCAGTTCAATATGCCCGCATGGGGCTGGCCGATCTCACCGTGGTCGACACGTCGAAGCCGGCAGACAAACGCCGCGCTGCCATCGGCATGGCGCTGTCAGCACCGACCACATTTGCAGAAGGCCTGCTCCTCCTTGCCGAACTGAGACGCAAAGGAGTACGGCGCATCGAAGGTGCAGAGCTTCTTCGTGTAAACGGAACGAATAGGGTCGAAGCCATCGAGATCCGCCATGCTGACGGACGTGTTGAGGCGTTGAGCTGCGATGCCGTAGCGCTGGGCCATGGCCTCCGTCCGGAAACGCAACTGGCTGAACTCGCTGGCGCAAAGCTTAAGTTCGACCCGATCTTACGCAACTGGTTTCCCGAAACAGACGAAGACGGACGCGCCGGTGATCGCCTCTGGCTCGCCGGCGATAGCGCGATGACCGGCGGGCAGATCGCTGCGGCAGAAAGCGGGCGCTTGGCCGCTTATTCTATGCTTTCAGCGAGAGGCATGACCGTGCCTGCAGACGTAACCAAGCTGCGTCGGAGCGTTGCGAAACTTCGTCTCTTTCAGCAGCGAATGGCCTCTGCCTTCCGTTGGCCGAGCCACCTTGCTGCCGATCTGCCTGACGAGACAATCGTGTGCCGTTGCGAGCGTGTCCACGCCGGTGCGATCCGCGAAGCCGTTCGCAAGCAAGCCGGACCGGTCGAGGTCAACCGCGTGAAAGCGGTCACACGCTGCGGAATGGGGCGCTGCCAAGGCCGCTTCTGCGGCCAAACCCTGCAGGAACTGACCGCGGTGACCAGCGGCGTGCCGGTGGAAACCGTTGGCCGTTTGCGTGCTCAGGCGCCGGTACGTCCGATCCCCATCGAAGCGGCAATGAAAGAGGACGGTCTTTGACGCGCTCGTCTTCGTTCGACGCCATCATCATCGGCGGTGGCTTGTTCGGTTGCTTCGCCGGCCTGTTCCTTGCTCGCTCAGGCCAGCGCGTCGCGGTGCTGGAACGCGGCTATGTCGGCGCGCAATCGAGCGGTGCCAATTTCGGTGGTCTCCGACTGCAAGGTCGATCCCTGAGCCAATATCCGCTTTCGCTTGCGGCCCAGCATCACTGGGAGACGTTTGAAGAGCTGACCGGCGAAGGCTGCGAATACGACCGTAACGGAATGGTCTATTTCGCCCACACCGACGCTGGTCGTGAGCGCTTGCTTGGCTATGCCGAAAACTCGCGCAAGTGCGGTTTGGAGATTGCGCTGTGGGAGAGCGAAGCCCTGCGCCGCAACCTTCCCTGGCTCGCACCCTCCGCTCTGATCGCGTCCTTCTCGCCGCGCTGCGCCGTCGCCAATCCCCGCACCGCAACGCCTGTCGTCGCGCGCGCCATGATCGGGGCGGGCGGGGCTTTGCTGCAGAACTGCGACGTGACGCAGGTCGATCACAAGGACGGTCTCTTCACCGTCTCGGGAACCGGCTTCGAGCCTTTAACCGCACCGGTCCTCGTCAATGCCGCCGGCGGATGGGCTGGTCAGCTGGCCAAGCAGTTCGGCGAAGACGTCCCGCTCTTCTCCGCCGGCCCGCCGCAGTTCGTCACGGAACCGCTTCCCTATGTCCTCCAGCCTTCGGTCTATGCCATCGAAGGCGACATGATCCTGCGCCAGACGACGCGCGGCAACTTCATTTTTGCTGGCTATCCGCGAACGCTAGCCAACGCCGACGGCCGCCATACCTTCGTTCCCCCGCACAAGACCCTCAACGGCATGCGCGCCGTCGCCACGCACATCCCGGCGCTCCGCCATGCTGAGGTGATGCGCGTTTGGTCCGGTGTGGAAGGCTATTTGCCGGACATGCTGCCGATCATCGGCGCAAGCCAGACTACCCCCGGCCTCTTCCACGCCTTCGGCGGCAGCGGCGGTGGGTTCCAGATCGCGCCGGCGGTCGGAGAATGCCTGGCGCATCTGATCTGCGGCGATACTCCGCCCGTCGATCTTGCTCCCTACGCCATCAGCCGCTTCGCTTCGGCGATCGAGGCCAGTGAAAAACTGACGCGGGAATTTGATCGGGTTTGAGCCGAACAAAGCCGGCATAAGGCTGCGGAAAAGGGGGCAATAACCGGGGAAATGATCCGAAAAAGCGGATGGCTCCGCCCGAAACATCCCGCTTTTGCGTCGCCACAACCCGGTTTTGTGCTGCGACTTACCGGATTTGCAGCACCGCGCGGGCCGTATTTTCATCGGTAATGAAAGCGTTGGCGAGCTTGCCGGTGAGGGCGGCGCGGATGGCTGGAACGCGAATTTCGCCCGAGCTGACGAGCAGCGTCGTCTGCTTGCTGTCGGGTGAGCGGAGCAACGAGGTCAGCCGATCGAAGTAGCCGGTCTCGATGAACCAGCCTTCCTTGTCGATCACCCCGCCGAGGATTTCGCCGACGGCGCCCGCATCCATGGCTTCCGCAAGTTCGCGGTCGCTGATGAAACCATCGAGATGAACGCCAGCCTGCCAGCCAACATTGCCGCTGCCCATCACCAGCAAATTGGCCTCATCGACCAGAGTTCTCAGCGTCTTATAGCCGAGCTGAGCCTGAAGGATCTCGCGGTCGGAAGTCGTCGCCGTCACCAGAGGCATCGGCAGCGGGTAGCTTTGCGCACCGATTCGTTCCGCCAGCTTTGTCACCACATCGTGACGCGATGCCCGTCCGGTCGGAGTGAGGTTGCCCATGAGCGACACGCAGCGATGCTGTGGCCGGTCCATGGAACCGACGCGCAGCACGGTTTCCCGCATCGCGGTGCCATTGCCGACGGCGATGGTGAAGGGCGATTTCTGGGTCAGCAGGTTGTCGAGATAAAGCGCGGCTACGGTTGCCGCAGACGGAATGTCTTCCGTGCTGCCGGCCTCGCTCAAGGACACTTCGCAGAACTGAAGGTCGAAGCGCTCTTTGAGCTGGTCCGCCAGGGCGATGCACTCGGCAAGTGGGTGCCGGACCTGGAAGCTGATCAGGTTTTCGCTGAGCGCCAGCGCGATCAGGCGCTGGACGATCTGGCGGGAAATGCCGAGATCCCCGGCGATATCGTCCTGTCGCTTGCCTTTGACGTAATAGAGCCAGGCCGCGCGTGCAGCCTGGTCGAGCCGTCGATCGGCTTCGCTTCTCTCGGTAACTGCCATGATCGTCTTAACGCTGTTGGCTGCTTAGAGCTTTAGGATCTTGGCGATGTTGCCGCCGACGATGGCGCGATAACCCTCCGGATCATCGGTGGCGCGTTCCATTTTCTTGAATTCGAATTCATAGTCCACGAAGGGGGAGTCCGTGCCCCAGATGACCTTCTCGGGTCCCAGTGCCTTGACCGCCGTCTGAATCTCGAAGATCGGCGCGCGCGAGGTTTCGAGGTAGAGGTTCGGGCATTCCTGAGCGTATTCGATGGCCTGCTCGACCGACCAGAAGAAGCCCATATGCGCCATCAGCAGCGTCACATCCGGGAAGCGCTTGGCCATGATACGGAATTCGGGCGGGCTGTTGAGCAGGTCGCTCGCGCCATGCACGATGACCGGGATGCCGTACTCATCCGCGATCTTGAACAGCGGGTCGACCAGACCGGAATCTGAAAGATGATAGCCGTTGATGGTCGGATGCAGCTTCAAGCCCTTGAAGCCCCAGTCGCGGATGCAGCGCCGAACTTCTTCGGCGGCATCGGGCTGCCAGGGATTGACCGCGCAATAGGGGATTAAGCGATCCGGAAACTCGTCATAGGCTTCCTTGATCGGATCGTTGGTGAAGTTGCCTTCAACAAAGGGGAACATGACGGCCTTGTCGACGCCGACCGCGTCAATCTTGGCGACGAGGTCCGCTCCGGTCTGCCGCGCGCCATGGCGAATGCCAAGGTGATTATGGGCATCGATGATCAGCGTCATGGGAAGTCCTCCGTTGAGATCTTGCGTTCTAGTGCTTGCGCTTCAGGGCGCCGATCGCCATCGCCAGCAGGATGAACCCGCCATTCAGCGCGTAGCGATAAGGGGCGCCGAGGCCCAGCAGCGTTAAGCCGTTGCTGAGGAAGCCGATGAACAGTGCCCCCATCAGCGTGCCGGGAATGCTCATCTCGCCCTGGCGTGATGCGAGTGTTCCGAGATAGGCGGCGGCAAAGGCGTCGAGTAGGAAGGGCTCGGCACCGCGCGGCATGGCGATGCCGGTGCGCGACACAAGCGCAACGCCGGCAAGCGCCGCCAGAACACCGGCGATCACGAAGCCCAAGCCGAATGTCAGGCGGATGTCGATGCCGGCAAGGAACGCGGCGCGGACATTGCTGCCCACAGCCTTGGCGTAGCGCGCAAACGGCGTGAAGCGCATGACCACGAAGACGACGAGGAAGACGACGAGAGCCAGCACGATCAGCGCCGCGACCGGTCCCAGATCCTTTTGCCCCAACCACAGGAAGTCGCGAGTGACGGAACGCGGCAGAGTGAACAGGATCTGCGGCTCGGCACCGTTGGTTGCCATCAACTCGCCCGAGCGAATGATGAACATCATGCCCAGCGTGCCGATGATGGCGGGGATGCCGACATAGGCCATCAACACCGCATTCACGAGGCCGACCACCAGGCCGAACAGAAGCGGAAGCGCGAAAGCCATCCAGATCGGATATTTGGCTATGATCAGCATGGCTGCAATGAGACCGGCCGCATCCGCCGTCTGTGCGATGGACAAATCGACGCCGCGCATCTTCATGACGATCGTCAGGCCGAGAGCCATGATCATCACGATGCCGCTTTGACGAAAGACGTTCTCGATATTGGCAGCCGAAAGAAAGGCGGGCTTCAGATACCAGAAGATGCCGAGCACGAAGATCATGCCGAGGATCGCGCCGTAATCGCGCAACAGACCAAGCACCGAGATCGAGGCGGTCGAGGACTTCGGCAGGTTTGATGAAACAGACATCGCGATGCTCCTCAGAAGATCAAGACCTGGCCGATGCCACGCTTGTGGATCACGCCAAGTGCGATGGAGAGGATGAGAACGAGACCCTGGATCCCGGGCAGGGCCTGGCTCGAAATCCCGATGAGGATGAGGCCGTTGGACAGAGAAGCGAGGAACAGGGCTGCGATCAGCGTTCCGACGACGTTGAGTTCGCCCGCCTTGTTCAACGTGCTGCCGAGGAAGGCGGCGGCCAGGGCGCTGATCAGGAAGTCGATGCCGGTGGCCAGCGCAGACGCGCCATAGGAGTATGAGGCGAGGATCACGCCTGCCAGACCTAGCACCAGACCGCCCAGCATGAAGGATGCGGTGGCATAGCGGGCGCGACCGATGCCGCGCAGCTCAGCCGCGACGAGGTTTTGGCCGACCGCATACATGCGCAGGCCAAGCCGGGTGCGCTTCAGCACAAAATGCAGGATTGCAGTCGTGGCAAGAAGCAGGAGCAGCACGAAGGGTACGGGGCCGACATAGCCCTGACCGATGAAGAAGAAGGCGGGCTGGTTGGCGAGGGTGAGAGCCTGTCCGCCATTGTAAAGCAGCGTTGCGCCCATCGCGACAAACATGACCCCGAGTGTGGCGACGAAGGCGGGCATGCCGAAGATCAGCACGAGGGCAGCGTTGACGGCGCCTGCGACCAGGCCGGTCAAGGCGCCGA
>DCDI01000085.1:25809-34970 GCA_002316345.1 Phyllobacteriaceae bacterium UBA1059
ATCGGCGACAGTCTCGCTGGAGGAGGTGGCAGATGCCGGCTTTGCCTCATCCGCCGAGCCGGACGCCCAATACAACAGCGATTCCGCCGTAGCCTCGCCGGGCTCGAACAGCTTGTTGATGCGACCCTTGTGCATGACGGCGATGCGGTCGCTCATGCCGGCGATCTCTTCGAAGTCAGACGAAATGAAGATGACGGCAGCACCGCGGCGCGCCAATTCCACCATCTGCCGGTAGATCTCGACCTTGGAGCCGACGTCGACACCCGTAGTCGGTTCGTCGAACAGGAAGACTTCGGCATCACCCAGGAGCCAGCGGCCGATGACGATCTTCTGCTGGTTGCCGCCGGAAAGGTTGCGGGTGGCCTGATTGAGATGGGGCGGCTGGATGCGTAGCCGCTGGACCAGAGACTTGGCCGCAGCCCGCTCTTGCCCGCCGCGCACGATGCCGGCGCGGGAATAACGCGTGAGTTCCGGCAGCGTGAGGTTTTCACGCACCGTCATGTCGGTCACCAAACCTTCATGGCGCCGGTCTTCGGGGATGAGCGCGAAGCCCTGCTTCTTGGCGCTGCGGGGCGTGCGAGGATTGGACGGCTTGCCGGCAATCGTCACCGTACCGGCTGAACGGGGCAGGGCACCGATCAGGGACAAAGCAAGCTCGCTTCGCCCGGCGCCCATCAGGCCCGCAATGCCGAAAATCTCGCCACGCCTGACATCGAGATCAACGCCGCGCAGCATATGGCCTTGCGCCAGACCGCGAACCTGCAGCAGTGGTTCGCCGATCGTGACCTGCTCTTTTGGGTAGAGCTGTTCGATGTCGCGGCCAACCATCATCTGGACGATGCCCGCGCGGGATGTTTCGGCGACTGGCAGCGTGGCGACCAGCTTGCCGTCACGCAGAACCGTGACGCGATCAACCAGATCAAGCACTTCGTCGAGATAGTGCGAGATATAGATGATCGTGACACCGTTATCGCGCAGCGCGCGAACGATGCCGAACAGAAGCTCGGCCTCGCTATCGCTCAAGGACGCCGTGGGCTCATCCAGGATGAGGATGCGCGGCTTGCGAACGAGCGCAGCTGCAATGGCGGCCTGTTCGCGCTGTGCCACGCTTAATTCGCCAACCAGCGTGTCAGCGTCGAAGGAGGCACCCACCTGTTGCAGCGCATCGCTGGTCTGCTTGCGCATCGCGCTAAGAGCCAGCACGCTGCCGCCGAGCGTAAGTTCCTGTCCCAGAAACACGTTTCGCGTGACGTCGAGCTGTGCAACCAGCGGCTGGTCCTGATGCACGATCGCGATACCGTTGGCTTCCGCGTCGCGCGGATCGCGTAGCTGCACGCTCTTGCCATCAACCAGGATTTCGCCGCGCGTGGCGCGATAAACGCCGGTCAGCACCTTGACGAGCGTCGACTTGCCCGCGCCGTTCTGGCCCAGGAACGCATGGATCTCACCGGCGCGGATCTCGAGCGAAACATCGCTCAGGGCAACGACGCCGGGAAATTCCTTGCCAATGCCACGGCATTCGAGGACGGGGGTCGCCGCCGCCTCTGGCGCGCGCGCGACATCGATGGTGCTTGTCATAGGACAGAACCTCGGGAAGTTATGCGGGAGAAGGTGGCGTTTGTTCGCCGCCACCTTCGAAGGTGATTAAGGCAGGATGGGATGGACGACGATCAGCTCGCCGTTCTGCTCCCAACGCTCCTCGACATCCTCACGTGGGATGGACATCTCGTCCCAGATGCCGGCGCCCCAGCGCTTTTCGGCGGAAGCAACGCCATTGGCATGGGTCGCGAGCCAAGCATCGGTGAACAGCGTGCTTGCAAACTCCTTCTCGCCGGCGATGCCCTTCAGCAAGACTTCGGCCGCAAGCGAACCGATGCGCGGCACGTCCTGAACGACGGTGGCGACAAAGGGGCTTTCCTCGTCGAGCAGCATCTGGAAGCCGACACGATCGCCGTCGATCGAAGCGATCTTGATCTCGTTGCGATCATTTCGGCGCACGGCTTCTACGGCACCGGAGACGAGCAGATCGTAAGCACCCCAAACGGCGGCAACGCTGCCGGGCTCGGGGTTGGCAGTCAGGATGTCTTCCATCTGCGCCTGAACACGCGCGGCGCTATGCTCGGTCGGCACTTCATGCAGCTTGACCTGCGGATAATCCGCCACCATCGCCTGCAGGATGCGCTTGCGCGTCTCAAGGATCGGCGCGCCCGGCACCCAGAATACGTAGACGTCGCCCTTGTAGTCGATGCTGGACAAAAGCGCCCGGCTGACGATGGCCGACATCAAGGCATCGTCACCGCCGACATCGGCCAGCACGCCTTCCGTCTTGGAACCGATGGAGGTGGTGACGACAGGGATGCCAGCCGCATTTGCCTTCGCCACGACCGGTGCCAGCTGTTGTGCGTCTCCGAGCTGGACCACGATGCCGGCAACACCGGAATTGATCAGGCTTTCGATATTCTCGTTGTGCTTGCGCGGATCTGCGCCGCCATCGGTCACCACGACTTCCGCGCCAGCCGCCTTCAGCGCCTTTTCGGCGCCGGCGATGATGTCGCGGTTGTAGTCGTTGGTAATTTCGCGGGCAGCGATGCCGATCTTCTTGCCGGCGACGTCCTGTGCGTGAGCGGCACCGGTCAGCGTTGCCAAGCCGATCGCCGCAGATAGAGCCAAGCCCTTCAGCGTTCCTGAAATCATGATGTTTCCTCCACCACGCCGGCTGGAGCACCAGCGGTTCGGGCCATCTATGTCGGGCAATTATTCAGAGAGCAAGCAGAAAATCGAAAAAGTGATCCTCTAGGTTTGCCAAACCGCTATGCTTAGTGAGCAAAAGCTCATGATGCGCTGACCATACTAGTCCCATCCAACTCGTAACTCTTGTTTGCCGCATTCTGGATGAGAGCCAAGGCGACGGGGGGCAGAAGGAAGGTCCAGATGGCCAACCAGGGGATTGATACGGCCTTTGCTTGTCCTCTTTCGCGCGCGCGATCGTTGAGGATATCGCCCAGCGTTATGATCAGGATCGGCACGGCGAGCGGTGCCAGAAGTGCGATCAGCAAGGCGCCCAGCGGCGTCAACAAACGCTGCGACGGCTCCGCACCGGCGAGTTCGCCATGGATGCGGTACATCCAGTAAAGGAAATAGATGAAGGCGGCGACGACCAGAGCCAAGATCAGGTAGTAGCCGATGAGGAAGGCGGGAGACGCGAAAAGCTCGTAGCCACGGTCCTCTAGGATATAGTTCGCCAGGATCATCGCGCCGAGCAAGACGGGCGGCGTAAGCAGGAGCAGCGCGACCTTCCAAGGCGAGCGCCGGCGAGGTTCAAGCGGTACGTGGCGTGGGCGCGGTTGATCAACAAAGGAAAAGTTCGGCGCGGCCATGAGCACGATGACTGCAAGGACAAGGTAGGCGACAAACGCCAGCAGGATAGGTAGGCCGCTTTGAAAGCGCCCATAAAGCAAGGATGATCCGAAGGCCGCAAAGTTTGAGGCCAGGAGGGTTGTCGACAGGACGGCGAGGGCGCCGGCGAAGTCGAGTCTCGTCGGCCGTCCGCCGTTCAACGTGACCGCGATGGTTATAGGGAAGACCGCCTGAACCGTTCCGAGGAGCAAGCCGAACGGAAATAGAAGCGCAAGCGTGCCGCCAAGATAAAAGATCGCCGAGAAGGCAATTGCAGTGAGGGTGCAAAGGGTGAGCGGGCTGATCAAAGCCCACCAGGGATGCCGTCCGCCAACAACAAAGGCGAGAAAGGCGCCGATTACCCAGCCGAAATTCAAGCCGAAATAGAACAGCCCGATTGTCTGATAGCTGCTCCCGGTTTCCGACAGCATCAGCGGGAAGAAGGTGGTGAGGCTCTGTCCGCCAACCGCCACAAACAGGGCTGCGGCAAACAGCGCCCAGAAGCGGTAGGTGCTCAGAAAGTCTGCCAGGGTCCATCGAACGCTGTGCAAGGCAGAAGTGTTTTCCATCTGAGAACCATGCCTCTCGTTTGGAGCAAGCTGATACAAGGCTCGCGCCTGAACGAAGCCGAAATTCAGCTTCGCTCAGCAACGAGCCGTGATCATTGATGCAGGGCGTGCGACGCTTATGCTTGCGCGGATCCGGAAAGGTAATCCGCGACGCGGGCCACTTCGTCCGCGGAGCCGAGCACGACGCCGACACGCTGATGCAGACTGTCGGGCTGAATTGCCAGGATGCGCCGCTTGCCGTCCGTCGCCATGCCGCCGGCTTGTTCCACGAGGAAAGCCATCGGGTTGGCTTCATACATCAGGCGAAGCTTGCCGTTCTGCATATTGGGCCGCGTGTCGGTCGGATACATGAAGACACCGCCGCGGGTCAGCACGCGGTGGACGTCACCGACCATCGAGGCCATCCAGCGCATGTTGAAGTCTTGCGCCCTCGCGCCTTCCTTGCCTGCAACCAGTTCGTCGATGTAGCGGCGCACCGGCGCTTCCCAGTGACGGTGGTTGGCCATGTTGATCGCGAATTCACGCGTGGCACGCGGGATCGTCATGTGATCGGCGGTCTGCACCCATGAGCCCATCTCACGATCGAGCGAGAAGGCATGAACGCCGGTGCCAACCGTCAGCACCAGAAGCGTCTGCGGACCGTAGATGGCGTAGCCGGCCGCGACCTGCTGCGTGCCCGGTTGGAGGAAGTCGGCTTCAACCGCTTCCCGCCCGGCGACGCTTTCCGGCGCCTTGAGCACGGAGAAAATCGTGCCGACGACGCCATTCACGTCGATATTGCTTGATCCATCGATCGGATCATAAACGAGCAGATATTCGCCTTTCGGGAAACGATGTGGGATCGGATGGATCGCTTCCATCTCTTCGGAAGCAAGGGCTGCCAGGTTGCCGCCCCACTCGTTAGCGTCGAGCAGAATGTCGTTGGAAACGACGTCCAGTCGCTTTTGCACCTCGCCCTGCACATTCACTTGGTCGAGTGACCCGAGCGAGCCGGTGATCGCACCCTTGTTCACGGTATGGCCGATCACCTTACAGGCGCGGGCCACAACCTCGATCAAAAGGCGAAGCTGGGCCGGCATGGCATTCTCGCGCCGCTGCTGCTCAACGAGAAACTGGGTTAAAGACTTCTTCATGCGAACCCCTCCGGATCATCGATTCACAGCGGGCTACGATCATGCAGCCGCTTGGCATTAGGGTGACGGCGTAACGTACTTACGTCCGCGCGCACAGGCTTGGCCTGAGGCTCAAATCGATTTTATCGCGATTGAAAGCCAAGCGTCCGCAACATTTGCGCTGAGTTCACGCACCCTGATCTGCAGGTCATTGCCACTGAGCGCAACGGCAGCGCTGAGTTCGGAACTTGGCGATATGTCGACGATCGTCCACAAGGCAGTAGGCGACGGATGGTCATCGTAGCGCAGAAGAAGCGGGTTTCGTCCTTCCGGAGCCAGTTGGACGGCGAAAGTCTGCAAAGACCGCGTTCCCAGTCCGTCGCCGGTCACCTTCAGGATCGCTTCCTTGCGCGTCCATCCCGCATAAAAGCCCCTTAATCGCATATCCGGTGGCAAGGCCGCGAATTCCGCGCGCTCCTCTTCTGCAAAGTGGTGGGCGATGACGGCATCGATGTCAGCGATCTCGCGGACACGCTCAAGATCGACGCCGATTGGACCTGCGTGCGTGACCGCGATCAGACCGGCACCGTGGGAATGGGCGAGGTTGAAGTGGAGGGGGGGCGCCAGCATGGGCTTGCCGGCCGGGCCATAGTCAAAGCGCAGGGAGCCGGGTGCCTGTCCGAGATAGGTCCCGAGCAACAGGCGCAGCAGACCGCGACCGATCCGGTAACGCGTACGATCCAGCGCGAACACAAAGCGCGCGGCGCGTTCGTGCTCGTCGGGCGCAAGCAGATCGCTCAGCCTGTCGGCGTCGAAACCGTCCATTTCGAAGAACCAGCAATGGACGTCATTTGAGTCAAGCGGCCCTAGGTCATGAAGCATTGCGTACGACTTCGAGCAACGTTTGTTGCATCTGACGGTATCGAAGGCCTGAAGTTCTGTCCATTTGCTGGCGAGCGACACAGGGATGAACAAAGTCTCTTTCTTTATAGCTGGGAACAACGGATGATTGCTTGAAGCCGGTGGGTGGCTCCGGCGGTTTGATGCGGTGAGGGTGGCATGGGCGGGTCCGTATCCGATCACACCGGGCTGGTGCTGGTGACCGGCGGAGCCGGCTTCATCGGCTCCAATGTGGCGCTGGCGCTGGCCGCTCAAGGCAGGCAGGTCGTGATCTGCGACGATCTTGGTGCCGATAACCGTTGGATGAACCTGCGCGAAGACACCTTCCACGATATCATTGCGATCGATGATCTTTCGCGCTGGCTTTCCAGCCATGAGGATGAGGTCGCGGCGATCGTGCATATGGGCGCGATCTCCGCCACCACCGAGCGGGATGTCGACAGGATCGTGCGGCTGAACATTCGCGCTTCGCTCGATCTTTGGGCGTTGTGTGCACGGGTTGGCATACCCTTCATCTATGCCTCCTCGGCGGCGACCTATGGGGATGGCACGCTCGGCTTTGACGACACACAGGATCTCGGCCAGCTGGAACGTTTGAAGCCGCTCAATGCCTATGGCTGGAGCAAACATTTCGTGGATCGTCGCATCCTTGCCGACCGCGATCGCGGTGCAACGATGCCGCCGAGTTGGGCCGGGCTCAAATTCTTCAACGTGTACGGGCCTCGCGAAAGCCACAAGGGCCCGATGCGCTCGGTGATCCACCAGATCTATCAGACCATCGAGCGCGGCGAGACGGTTACGCTGTTCAAGTCCGACAACCCTGCTTATGCCGACGGCGGGCAGATGCGCGACTTCATCCATGTCGATGACTGCGTGCGCTTCATCCTGAACGTATTGGCGAAGCCCGGCACTGCCGGCATCTTCAATGTCGGAACCGGGCAGGCGAGGACCTTTCGCGAACTCGCGGTTGCGACCTTTTCCGCGATGGGCCGAAAGCCTGACATTCAATACGTGGACATGCCGGTCGAACTGCGCGCGCGCTACCAGTATTTCACCGAAGCGAAAACGGGTCGGGGCGTTGCTGGGCAACTTGCGCCGAACTACCGGTCGTTGGAAGAGGGCGCGCGGGATTATATCTTCTGGCTTCGGGACAATCCCGACTTCTGAAGTCCGCGATAGCGGCAGCTGCGAAGTCCCAGAGGTTGCCGCCTGGAAAGAGATGGCCCGTCACCCCGGCCGCTGCGGCAGCCTGCATGTCCCGAGCCTGATCGCCGATCATGTGAGAGCGGGCGAAATCGAGGTTGAGGTCGCGAGCAGCACGCAACAGCATGCCGGGCTTCGGCTTGCGATCTTCGCTGTCGCGGTCATAGAGCGGGGATCCGCATCCGGGCAGATAGGGGCAGACATAGATCGCGTCGATCCGCGCTCCTCGTGATGCAAGGTCTTGCATCAGAGTTTCATGCAAGGCGGCCAAGTCTGCTTCCGAGAAATAGCCGCGCGCGATGCCGGACTGGTTTGTCACGATCACGACAGCCCATCCCAAATCGTTGGCGGCCTGGATCACCGCCTCAACGCCTGGGATGTAGTGGAAACGCTCCCAACGCGAGACATAGCCGTAGTCGACATTCACCACGCCGTCGCGATCCAAGAACAGCGCCGGACGCGAAGGGCCCGCCATCAACTGGCCTGAAGACTTGGCGCTAAATCGTCCATGACCGCCAGCACTTGGCTCGGCCGGAGGGTCGCCATGATCTGCATGGCGGATGGATGCTGTTCGAATCCATAATTGATATAGCCGGCATATGGGTGCGGTGCGTCGAGGCCGATCGCATGCGGGCTAGATGACCCCCAGCGTGCTGCACGCGTTGGTCCGTGCAGGCCGATCGAGCGCCCGTTTACCGCTGCGGAAAGGTGAAGCACGCCGGTATCGACCGAAATGAGCATGTCGACTTCCGCCAACAGTTCGGCAAGGAGGCTTAGTGACAGTTTTCCGCAGAAATTGGTGACACGCTCATTTGGCAGGGCAACCCGCTGAATGAGGTCATCCACCACAGGCTGGTCCCTGGACGTCCCGGTCAGGCCGACGCGGTAGCCGCGCTGGACAAGGGCGTGGATCAGGTTTCGCCAATGATGCATCGGCCATGCCTTGGCGGCAGCCCGCGAGCCGCCGGCTGCGATGTGGCAGAGGATGAGGCCTCTTGGATCGAGGTCGGCTTCAAGCAAGGCGCGGTGCCGCTTGATCGCCATGCCCGATACGGGGCCAGCGCCCAGGGCGTCCGCCATAGCCGACAGGTTGCGGCTTTCGTGCCGATCGATGCGGTGAGGCACGGCTAGATCGTAGAGGGACCCTCGCCGGCTGCCTTGTGGCACGAAGCCGGCAGTCCAGGCGTCGGTCATGCGCGCCGCCAAAGCAGTAGCATAGGGCCAGGGGCAAAGGTCGACGACGATGTCCGGTGCCAATGCGCGCAGTTTCACCGCAGCTTTCAGCGGGTTGGTGAACGAGATTTGCGCCATGTCGACCGGCGCCAACAGAATCTCAACGGCGGCCGCATTGCTCGGCCCATGTGCGACGATGACGGTTGCTCGGGGAAAGCGCTTGGTCAAAGCAAGGATGCAGCCAGAGCCGATCAATGTGTCGCCGATCGCAGTGGGCTCGATCACGACGATACGGCGCGGGTTTCTAGGCATCAGCGGTTTCCGTCGCATCGCTCCGATCATCGGAGCGATGACGGTTCCGACGGACTGATCCAGCTTTCGTCCCAACTCGCCCGAGCGCATCAGCCTTTGACCTCCGCCAGTTGCTTCGACCGTTCAATGATACGGGTGGTGGAGAAGCCTTCCACCAGATCAACCAGTTCGACGCGGCCGCCGTTNNGACGACGGTGTCGACCGTATAATCAGAGCCCTTGAGGATGACGTCGGGCTGAAGCGCCTCGATCAGTCCCATCGGCGTGTCCTCGTCAAACAGCAAGGCCATGTCGACGGCCTCCAGTGCTGCGATGACTTCGGCACGGGCGCCGTCCGGCTGGATGGGTCGCGCTGGCCCTTTCAGACGCCGGACCGATGCATCCGTGTTGAGCGCGACGATGAGGCGGTCGCATTTCTTGCGGGCCTTGTTGAGAAGCGTGACATGGCCGCGGTGAATGATATCGAATCAGCCATTGGTGAAGCCCACCGAAAGACA
>DCDI01000128.1:0-2816 GCA_002316345.1 Phyllobacteriaceae bacterium UBA1059
CTGGGGCGCGTCGGCCGGCGTGGCCGCGACGGGCGGGGTGCGTGCTGCCATGCCGTGCGGTACCACACGGGTCTTGCCCATGTCGAAGCGGAAGCGGTAGGCGTTTTCGATCTCGCTGACGATCGCGCGGCTGTTGGCGCGCACGGTATGTGCCTGGGTCATCAGCTCACGTTCCAAGGCCAGCATCGGATTACCGAAATCGTTCATCCAGGCCTCGTCGTTGCGCTTTTCCGGATGCGACTCGATCCAGAAATGCAGCGTCGTGTGCAGGCTGGTGACGAGCGGCCAGCGGCCGTCGAGCAGGAAGGCCGCGCCTTCGCAATCCCAGATCGGCGCCTCGACCACGTCGATCGCGCGGTGGGTGGCGATACGGCGCGCTTCTTCCAGCGCCACCGCGGACCAGTTCCAGATGCCTTGGGGAATATTCCGTTTGACGGCCTCGGGCGTGCGCGGCATCTCGCGCGTGACCATCCGGTGCACCCAGACGCCGCCTTCGAAGTCGACACGGTTGATATCGGGACTCTGGGTGATGACGGTGACGATGTGGCCTTGCGCCGCCAGTGCTTGCGCCAGGTCGCGGCTGAAGGTGGCGATACCGCCGCCATGATTGGGCGGATAGTCGCGCGACACCAGCACGATGGCTTTCGCGTCCGGATTCTCGATGGCCTGGAACGGCTTGAACTCGCCGGCGTAGCGGGCGATCTTCTCATCGTCGATCATGGCGCCGGGCGCCACGCCCTCGAAGCCGCGGCGCATGCCGACCTCGATTGCGCGCTCGAGGTCGCTGTTGAACCTGGTCACGTCCTCTTTCGACAGCATGCCCTGGCCGACCGCCCAGTTGACGTCGTTGCGGTGATGCTCGATGAAGGCCTGGTGCTCGGCCAGCACGCGTTCGGTCGGATAGAATTCGCGCGAATGCTTGAGCGTGAAGTAGATCTTGTTCTTGATGATCGGATAGCGGAAGCGGACCACCTTGTTATCGCCGCGAATATTGCTGGCAGCGTACTTGTGGTGCACATAGGCACATGGCAACTGGGCAATAATATAGCCCGCATCGACGATGCGCAGGCAGACGTCGGTCTCGTCCAGGAAATACTCGTACTCTTCGTCGAAGCCCTGGATCTCGAGCAGGGCGGAACGGCGGAACGAGGAATTGCAACCCAGGAGGTGAGGGAATTTATTGCTCTTCGGGAAGGACAGGTGCGGCGTCGGGCCTTCCGGCGTGAGGTCCGCATTGCCGAAGCGGTCGATCAGGCAGTAACGGTACTGGAAATCATAGCCGGTGTGGTTGTACACCAGGCCGCCGACGGCGCCCACCATCGGATCGCGATAGGCTTCGGCCAGCTGCAACAGCCATTCCGGTTCGGGAATGGCGTCGTCATCGATGAAAGCGACGATGTCGCCCGACGCCATGCAGATGCCGACATTGCGCGACACCGACAGGTTGGCGACATCGCATTTCCCGGCGCGGATAAACGGCGCCCAGGAAGCGATCACTTCCTCGGAGTTGTCGGTCGAGGGGCCATTCACGACCACGACTTCGAATTGCCCGGGATATTTCAGCCAGCGAAAACTTTCCAGGGTTTTCTGCAATACCGGGCCACGGTTCAAGGTATTGATGACGATCGAAATGGTAGGGTACACGTCTGCTTGTCCTTGTTGTTCTGCGTCGGGCAGTTACTGCTTTTCGGCCGAGATTTCAAACTCGTAACAGCGGCCATTCTTGCGACCGGAGGCGATCACGGTCGGATTGGCAAAACCTGCATCGAGCAGCAATTGCGACAGCGATGCCGGCGTGAACATATTGAAATGGAAGTCGCCGTCATAATCCTGGCCGCCATAGATCACTTCGCGCAGGTCGTCGTAGGGGTAGCCGCCTTCGGAATAGGCGCGGATCATCGCTTCCGCATCCGGCACCACGGCATGGAACCGCCCACCTTGCTTCAGCAAGCCATGGTAGTAAGGCAGCAGCTGGCGCATCAGTTGTTCCTGCGGGAAGTGCTCCAGCAAGTGGGCCGAGAAGATTTCGTCGACTTCGCTGGAGCCGAACGGCAACTGATCCACCTCGGCGACGATGTCGACACCCGGCAGGGCGCGGCGGTCGACGTTCAGGTAGCCGTCGAGCGCGATATGGCCGCAGCCCAGGTTCAGGCGCAGACCGTCCCGGCGTGCCGCTTCCAGCTTGTCGCCAGACAAGACCTGGGTGTCGGCTTTCAGCGACTCCTCGCCGCTGGCCGGGGACGATGCGCCGTAGCGCATCTCGAACATGACTTCGCGGCGCACGAATTCGACCCGGCCGAGCAGGTAGCCGACCGATTCCTTGACGGTCGCGATATCGCCGCGCGCTTCCGCTTCGAGGCGCGCGAGTGCCTGGCTTGCTTCATCGAATTGGCGGGCCAGTGCCGCGCCGCGCTCTTCCTGCTCACGCAGGCCAGCCGCCGCGGTCTCGTTGTCGCCGCGGGTTGCGGAGAGCGCCTGGCGTTCCGTCGCAATGACAGCATCCGTGCTGTCGGCGCGGCCACGCAGTTCGGTCAGGTCCAGCTTCGTTCCAGCCAGATCCTGCTTCATGACACCCAGCTCCTGCTGCGCTGCACCCAGTTCCTGTTTCGCCGAAGCCAACTCCTGCTTGACAGCGTCCAGATCCAGGCGTGCGGTATCGGCTGCCTTGCTCGCCTTCGACATGTCCTGCTCGAGCTTGCCAAACTGGGCTTGCAGCTGATGCAGGTCGCGCGCGATCGTACGCAGGGCTACCGGCACCGACTGCACCAGGTTGTCGCGGTCGTTGTCGCTCGATAATTGGCGATGGTTCACATCTC
>DCDI01000128.1:2850-3111 GCA_002316345.1 Phyllobacteriaceae bacterium UBA1059
ATCGGCCAGCGCTTGCAGCAAGGTAGGCAGTTGCTGCGATTCGAACAGTGCGCGGTGGTCGAGATTGGCCAGCAATTGGCTCGTCGAATGGCTGATCATGGCGCTTTGTCCACGGGCCAGGTATTCGGCGCGGAATTCAGGCAGGCGGATGACGGCTACGCCAATACGGACAAAGCGGCCAACGACAGGCCAAAGGGCGATCTTGCGTACAACTTTTCTGATTTGTGCTTTCATCGAGCGATTGGTTCTAAAAATAAAAGG
>DCDI01000220.1 GCA_002316345.1 Phyllobacteriaceae bacterium UBA1059
CACCGCGCCGAACTCGCCCATGACGCGGGCGTTGCAGAGCACGACGCCGTAAAGCAGCGCCCAGCGGACGTTCGGCAGGGTCACCGACCAGAAGGTGCGCCAGCCGGAGGCGCCAAGCGAGGTCGCGGCTTCTTCGAGGTCGCGTCCCTGCGCCTGCATCAGCGGGATCAGTTCGCGCGCCACGAAGGGTGCGGTGACGAACATCGATGCCAGCACGATGCCGGGTAGCGCGAAGAGGATCTTGATGTCGGCGGATTGCAGCGCCGGCCCGAACAGGCCCTGCAGACCGTACACGAAGAGGTAGGCCACGCCGGCGACGATCGGGGAAATCGAGAATGGAATCTCAATGATGACGATCAGCAGCCGCCGGCCCGGAAAGTCGAACTTGGTGACAGCCCAGGCGGCCGCGACGCCGAAGGCCGTGTTGATCGGCACGGCGATCAAGGCCGTCACGACCGTCAGAAGGATCGCGTGCAGCGTGTCGGGGTGACCGATCGCGGCCGCGAAGGCGGAAAGCCCGAGCGATAAAGCCTGCACGAAGATGACGATAAGCGGCGCCAGCACGAGTATGGCGCCGACAGCCAGAACGAGCGTGATCAGGGTGCGGCGAACGGCAGGGGTTTCACCCACGCGCGGCGGCTTTTTGCCTGTTGAAGCGCTCATCTCACGACCTCTGTGTGTAGCGCAGAGCGCGCGCTTGCAGGAGGTTGGTGACGGCCAGCATCACGAAGGCGGTGATCAGCAGCACGGAAGCAATCGCGGCAGCGGCCTGATAGTCGTATTCCTCAAGCCGGATAAAGGCGAGTAGCGCGGTAATCTCGGTCTGCATCGGCTGGTTGCCGGCAATGAAGATGATGGCGCCGAACTCGCCCAGGCTGCGGGCAAAGGACAGCGACACGCCGGCCAGAAGGGCTGGCGTGAGCAGCGGCAGGATTACCTTGGTGAAGATCGTCCAGTCCGACCCACCCAGGGATTGCGCGGCTTCTTCAAGTGCTGGGTCAAGGTCTTCCAGGACGGGCTGTACGGTGCGGACCACGAAAGGCAGGCTGGTAAAGGCCATGGCGACCATGATGCCGAGCGGTGTGTAAGCGACCGGTATGCCGATGGCCGCCAGCGGCGCACCGAACCAGCCATTGGCTGCGAACAAGGTGGTCAGCGCAATGCCGGCAACCGCCGTGGGCAGCGCGAAAGGCAGGTCGACGATGGCATCCACCAGCCGCTTGCCGGGAAAGTTGTAGCGCACCAGCACCCAGGCCAGCGCCATGCCGAAGACGAGGTTGAAGACGGTGGCGACTGCAGCCGAGCCGGCAGTGACGCGGTAGCTCGCCAGAGCGCGATTGGAGGAGATGATGCGCCAGTAATCGTCAAAGCCGAGCGATGCCGCCTTGAAGATCAGCGCGCCGAGCGGCAGCGCCACGATGAGCGCGACATAGAAAATCGTGATCCCGAGCGCCAAAGGCAGACCCGGCAGGACCCGGCGTTTCACGATGCGCTCCCCTCAAAACAGACCAATGGCCGGCGCGCCCAGCACGCCGGCCATCAAGCTTAAAGCCTTGCCGAGGTCAACGGTCGCCGTAGATCTCGTCCAGCAGCGCGCCGGAAGCAAAGTGCTCCTTCTGAACCTTGTCCCAGCCGCCGAACACGTCCTCGACCTTCACGAGACGGACCTGGGGGAACTGGTCCTTGAACTCGGCCGAGACGGCTTCGTCGTTCACGCGGTTGCCGTTCTCGGCGATGATCTTCTGGCCTTCCGGCGAATACAGGAAGTCGAGATAGGACTTGGCGAAGTCGCGCGAGCCGCGCTTGTCGACGACGCGATCGACGATGGCGACCGGGAACTCAGCAAGCACGCTGACTTCCGGCACGACGATGTCGAACTTGTCTTCGCCGAACTCCTTGGCGATGCCGCGGGTTTCCGCCTCGAAGGTGATCAACACGTCGCCGATGTTGCGCTCGACAAACGTGGTGGTGGCGGCGCGACCGCCCGTGTCGAACACCGGCACATTGTCGAACAGCTTCTTGACGAAGGCTTTGACCTGCTCCTCGTCATTGTTGAACTTCTCTTTCGCGTAGGCGGTCGCGGCGAGATAGGTGTAGCGGGCATTGCCGGAGGTCTTCGGGTTCGGGAACACGACCTTCACGTCGTCGCGGACCAGATCGTCCCAGTTCTTGATGCCCTTCGGGTTGCCGGCGCGCACGAGGAAGGCGGGCAGCGAGTAATAGGGCGAGGCATTGTTGGCGAATTCGCTCTGCCAGTCGTCGGATACCGCCCCGCCCTTGACCAGCGCATCGATATCCGTGACCTGATTGAAAGTCACCACATCGGCGTCGAGCCCTTCCAGGATCGCCCGGGCCTGCTTGGACGAGCCGGCATGCGACTGATCAACAGTCTTGCCGGGGTTCTTCGCGACATAGGCCTCGTTGATCTTGGCAAAAAGCTCGCGGGAGATGTCGTAGGAGGCGTTGAGGATTTTGTCGGGCGAGTTGTCCGGCGACTGGGCGGAAGCCGGCCCGGAGATGAGCGCGGCAAGAGCGGCGCCGAGAAAGAAAAGACGCATGTGGCGGGTCCTGAAGCTGAGATGGGCTTCAACCTAGCCGACACGACCCTGCAAGAGGAGGCAAGCCGCCACGACACCCTCCTCCTGCCGAGAACATCTAACTAAAAATATATGGCATCAGGGAATACTATTCCTACGCCTTCGGGCGACCATCTCAATCGGTGGGATAAAGATCCTTGGCGCGAACGCGATCGCGGACTTTCTCCTCGATCTTGTCCAACGGCTTTTCGTCGAACCGGCCCGCAAGTTCGGAAGCGATCTGCTTGACCGGGATCATCACTTCGCCATGGGCGGCTGCGTCATCGACATATTGGTTGATGGCGGAAAGAAGTTCTGGGCTCGTCGTCATTGTCGTTCCTCCCAAAAGCTGATGGGCCGAGTATGCCTCAGCCCGTCAGGAGTACAACAGTGAAAGCGGTGCTGGTCGCGTTTAGTCGACGAACTCGACCTTGGTCTTTTTCGCCTTCACCAGCTCGGCTAGGCGGCCGACATCCCAGTTGGTCAATCGCACGCAGCCATGGCTGCCGCTCTTGTTGACCAGATTAGGCCAGGGCGTGCCGTGAATGCCATAGGTGGGCTTAGACAGGTCGATCCAGACATTGCCGACCGGGCCATTCGGGCCAGCCGGAAGCTCCATCTTTTCCTTGTTCTCACCCTGCTGGAAGTTGATTTCCGGGTTGTAGGTGTAGGTCGGGTCCTTCACGACCGCGACGACTTCGACCTTGCCCGAGGGTGACGGGGTGTCTTCCGAGCCGATCGATGCGGGCGCCACGAAGGCCGGCTCCTTGGCGTCGCCGACATAAGCGCGCAACTCGCCCTTCTTCTTGTCGACGAGGATGCGGGTAACTTCAGCTTCTGGCGCACCGCCGGGTGCCACGACGGTAATCTTGGTGCCGGCTTTCTCGAAGTCCGCATCCGGATTTAGCGCCTTCAGCAGGCCCTCATCCATATGGAAGCGCTCCGCCAGCATTTCGGTGACATTGCGGTAGCCGATCTGCTCGAGCTTAGCGAGTTCGGCATAATCCTCGGCCAAGTCCGGGAAGTAAGGGCCCTTGATGTCCTCGGCGGTCAGCTCATAGGTCTGGATCGGGCTCGCCGTATCCTGGGCGAGGCTGTCCCAAAGCTTTTCGTCAAGCTCACCCTTGGCTGGCAGCCCCTTCATCGCGCGGTAGGCAGCCAGGGCCTTGCGCGTGTTGTCGCCGAACATGCCGTCGATCTCGCCAGGCGAGGTATAAGCGCGGTCGAGCAAAACCTGCACACGGATCAGAAATGGATCCGCCTCGGCCTGCTTCTTGTCGCCGCCCTCCTCGGCAGCCTTTTCCTCGGCGGCCTTCAGCTCTTTTTCGGCCTTCGGGTTAGCGGATACCTGCGCGGCCGCTTCATCGGGGACGTCGGTGGATTGTTCGGGCGTTTCTACAACGGCGTCCGGCTGTCCCGGCACCGCGACCTTGGCGGCGTCCGGCTTCGGCGCCTCGGGCTCAGCAGCTTCCACTTCGCCGGACTGCTGATCGATTTCGAGAACAGCTTCTTCGCCGCCGTTCTTGCTGTCGCCCTTGCCGCTCTTGCTTTTCTGCCAGCTGTCGAAGGTGGCATTGGCGATCGCGTCAGGCTCGATCGGCGCCGCATAGGCGAAGGAAGCAGCCAGCGGCATGATCGCGAGGATCGTCGCCAGTTTCAGCGTTGTTTTGGAAATCACCTTGCCCACCATCATCTAAATGACTTTGGGCATCAACGATCAAGCGTAACAATGGCTCCATTGAAAACGCTTGATTTTTCAAGATGCTATCAGAGATTAAAGGAAGTAGCCCAGCAGGACGACGACGATTAGTCCCAGCAGAACGAAGGCGAGCAACCAGCCCAGCAAATTAGGCGGACCATCACGGTGCCTGTCGTAGTCGCTCATCGCCCGTGTCTCCGTCGAGGCCGACCAAACGGCCCGGCGTGTCCTCAGGGCAAAGCGATTCGATCCGCCCTCGTCACGCATTCCCGCCAGAAAAACGAAGACAGGGCAAGGCCTCGTTCCCGGCTAACTGTGTTTTGGTCTATTCGGTCGCGGCGTCGGCGGACGCTACAATCCCGGTTTCGTTGAACACGGACGTCCGTCCACCAGCGAGGAAGACGAGGACGATAGAGGCGAACAAGGCCCCCCAGATCATCATAAGGCGCATGGGATAACCATTCACTTGGTTGAGTGGCTGATTAACGGAATGCAACCCTGGCGGTTCCCGACGCGTGCTTCGGCGGGTGAATGCCGTTGCACAAAGACAACAGTGGGGATGGCGGCCAAGCTGTGGGGATCTGTGGTGGTCAGCGTTTCGGGACCGCTAAGCCGTTGTTTCAACTGGTCGGAGTGAGAGGATTCGAACCTCCGACCCCCTCGTCCCGAACGAGGTGCGCTACCAGGCTGCGCTACACTCCGTGACCAGTGGCGGGCTTATAACTTTGCGCTTCGCTGATCGCAAGCGGGCTCATTGCGATTTGCAAAAGTTTCCAGACGAGACCACTGCGCAGCGCTTTGCGGTCGGTGTCGGCACTTGTCAGCAGCACCACAACCTCTGCGAGTTGTTATCGAGTACTTAATTTCAGACGGCACCTAGTGGTTGCATGATCTAAGATTTACTCGGCGGATGCATTGAGAATGCAAGCAAAGTGGACGACCCTTTCTTCGCGTTTGTTCGCCTGTAACAAGGGAACGGCTGCGGTTGAGTTCGCTTTGTTGTCGCCGCTCTACATCATGCTCTTGATGGGGCTGATCGCCTACGGCATCTATATTGCGGCGGCGCATTCCGTGCAGCAGATTGCTGCCGATGCAGCAAGGATCGCGGTGGCGGGCATGGATGATGCCGAACGCCAGAAGCTCGTCACCGACTTCGTGTCGGGCCATTCGCAGGGCTATGCCTTCGTTAAACCTGAAAAGCTGATCGTCGTTGTCAGTCAGCCGGCTGCGGGCAGCGAGTATTTCGTCGTAACGCTGACCTATGATGCTGGCGAATTGCCGATCTGGCAGCTGGCGACCAACCTGCCTTTGCCGCAAACCGCCATCATCCGGCAATCCGTGGTACGGATCGGGGGACTGTGAGCGATGCTGTCACGGCTGGGCGATTTCTGGCGCAATCGGAACGGCAACTTCTCCACGCTGACGGCGATCACCTTTCCCGTGCTGCTCTTGGGCGCGGGTCTCACCTTGAACGCCGGTGCTCTCTTTCTGCAAAAGCGCAACCAGCAGGCCATCACCGATCTTGCCGCCATGACGGCGGCGGCGCATTTGGCGAAGGCCGAAGAGGCCAGCCTCATGACGTTCAGCGATAACGGGCTGTCGGGCATGAGCCTGATCGACGCCAAAGCGTCATCTGGTGCGGCGGATACACCAACCGACACGGTGAAAGTTGAGCCCGGCCGCTACGTGCTCGACGCGGCCAAACCGTTGGCAGAGCGTTTCACGGCAGGAGCAACGCCGCCAAACGCGGTTAGGGTCACCGCGCACAGAAAGGGCGAGACCTACTTTCCGACGCCGGTTCTGTCCGACGCCGTGATCGGCACCACGGCGATCGCGCTGATTGCGCCGGAAGCGAGTTTCTCCATCGGGTCACGGCTGGCGGATGTGGATACGAGCGCCAGCCCGATCATCAACAGCGTCTTGGGCGGGCTGCTTGGAACCAACTTGAAACTGAGCTTCAATGATTATCGTGCGCTGCTGAACACCGAGATCGATGCCTTCGCCTTCATGGATGCGCTGGCCGGTGAGCTCAAGCTGACGGCCGGCACCTATCAGCAGGTGCTGGACAGTTCGGTTTCGGTTGGGACCATTTTGAAAGCAGCGTCAAAAGTTTCGGGGATCAGTGCCAACGCCAAGACGGCCCTGTCAGCAATTACCACTGCGCTGCCATCGAAACCGCCTGCGCTGGCGCTCAAGAAGCTGATCAGCCTCGACAAGGCGGCTGCAAACAAGGTGGGATCGCAGCCGGTTCATCCCGGCGCTTACAGGTCGCCGAAGCTTGCTCTTCTGGACCTCATCAATGCTGCAGCCGCGCTTGGCAATGGGAAGAACCAGGTGGCGGTGAACACCGGCCTGAACATCCCCGGGTTGACAAAGGTGACGGCGGACATCGCCATCGGCGAGCCGCCGCAGAACTCAGCCTATCTCACCATGGGCAGGCTTGGCACGGTTGTTTATACCGCGCAGACTCGCGTTCGGTTGGTTGCCACTGTGGGCCTTCTTCCAGACATCTCCATCTTGCCGCTGCCAAAGGCGGAAATATCCGTACCGTTGCTGCTCGATGTCGGCAGCGCCCGTGGTGAGCTGACGGCCGTTTCCTGCCGCAGCAATGATGCATCGACCGCCTCGGTTACGATCGCCGCGCGCCTCGCGATCGCACAGATGTATATTGCCGATATCAGAACGGCCACACAGATCAAAGACTTCACTCGCCTGCCAACTTTGAACGATGCAACGCTCATCAATGTCAGCGCCACCAGTCTTCTGGGCGATCTTCTCAGCTTGAAGGTGACCGCAGGAAACGGTTCGGGTGTCAACGCAGCAATCAGCAATGTTCGCGAAACGCCGCTGACGTTCAATGCACTGGCGATTCAAAGCCATACGATCAAGACGGCGTCGGTTGAGAACTACGCGCAGACCTTGACGTCAAGCCTGCTCAAAAATCTGGCTCTGAACGTCGAACTCAAACCACTGAAGGTAAGCGTTGATATTCGGGCGCTTGTTAAGCCCATCCTTTCGGACGCCGTCATCCCCCTCGACACCCTGCTCAACACCATCCTCACCGCGCTCGGGGTAAAACTCGGTTCGGTCGACGTGTGGGTAAACGGCGTGAACTGCAGCCAACCGGTTCTGGTTCAATAGAACGCATTGGCGACCGGCCTCTCGGCAGCGAGAACGACGCTACGGGCGGGACATGTCATGCGGCCTTCCTCGGCTTCCGCGCCGTCGAACGCTATCCAGGCCAAGCCCTCATGGTGAGGCAGGGCAAGGGTGCAGGGTTGATCGGCACCGTTGATCAGGATGGCGATCCGCCACGAGTCGGTCTTGCGGATCAGAGCGAGCTGGCGGTTCTGGCCGTCATGCCAATCACCTTCGGTGAAGGCCTGGCCGTCGGGGCGCTGCCAACTGACGTCGGCGTTGCTGAGGAATGCCGCGGCATTAAGGTCGAGAAAAGAGCGGCGGAAACGTGACAGGGCCTGCGCGTGCTTCAGCAGTTCGGCGTCAGCGTTCGCCCAGTCGAGCCAACTGATCTCGTTGTCTTGCGCATAGGCGTTGTTGTTGCCGCGCTGGGTGCGACCGAACTCGTCTCCAGCGGTCAGCATTATCGTGCCCGTCGAGGCGAAAAGCGTGCCGAGCATGGCCCTGATGTCACGGCGGCGGGCGTTCTGTATTGCAGGATCGTCGCTCGCGCCTTCGACGCCGTGGTTCCATGACAGATTGTCGTCGTGCCCGTCGCGATTGTCTTCGCCATTGGCAGCGTTGTGCTTGTGTGCGTAAGCGGTGAGATCGGCTAGCGTCATGCCGTCATGAGCGGCGATGAAGTTGACGCTTGGTGTCTCGTTCGCGTCGCCGTTGCCGAAGATGTCCGAAGACCCGGACAGGCGCGTCGCCAGGGCGGCCAGGCTGCCGTCTCCGCGCCAGAAGCGCCGTACATCATCGCGATAGCGGTCGTTCCACTCCAGGAACGGTGTGGGGAAGTTGCCGAGCTGGTAGCCGTTCGGGCCGATATCCCAGGGTTCGGCGATCAGAACCCGATCAGCCAGAACGGGGTCTTGCCGCATAGCCTGAAGCAGTTCGGCTTGCGGGGAGAATCCCTGCGCATCGCGCCCGAGTATCGGCGCAAGGTCGAAGCGGTAGCCATCGACGCCGGCATAGAGAACGAAGTGGCGCAGTGAGTCCAGCACGAGCCGCTGCACAGCGCGGTGGTCGCAGGCCAGCGTGTTGCCGGTGCCGGTGTCGTTCACCAGCCGGCCATCCGCGCCATGCCGAAAATAGGTTTGCGCATCGAGCCCGCGAAGCGACAGCGTCGGCCCCTGCCCATCACTTTCGCCGGTATGGTTGAAGACGACATCAAAGATGGTGCCGATCCCGGCCTGGCGCAGCGCCGCGACCGTTTCGCGCAATTCGGTCAGTCCACCCGGCGCTAAACGCGGATCGAGCGCGAAATAGGAAACGGGATTGTAGCCCCAGGCATTGCTCAGCCCCAGCGGCGGCAGATGCCGTTCGTCGATCCAGGCATGAACCGGCATGAGTTCGACGGCAGAAACGCCGAGCTTCAAGAGATGCTCTATGATGACGGGCTCAGCGAGGGCCGCGATCGTGCCGCGCTTGTGCTCCGGTACGTCAGGATGCTGCATGCTGAAGCCACGCACATTCAGCTCGTAGATCAAGCCGCCCGGTTTGAAGAGCGGAGCTTGTTGATCGAGTTCAGGCGGAAGCCGGGTCACGACGCTCTTCGGCATCAGGGCTGCCGTATCGATACGCTCGTCACGTCGGGCGGCGAGACGCGGATCGTAGCAATAGGCGCGGTCGATCGTCAGGGAATAAGGATCGGTCAGGAGCTTGGCGGGATCGAACCACAGGCCGGCGGCAGGATCATACGAGCCATCTGCGCGGAAGCCGTAGCGCGCGCCTTCACCGATGCCGGCTACATGCAGTGAGAATACGCCATCTTCGCCGCGCGACAACTCACGCCGCGCGACTTCGTGGTCACCGCTTTTGTCGAACAGCGAAACCCAGACCCGCTCCGCCGCGCCGGACCAAACGGCGAAGTGAGTGCCACGCTCGTCTGGGATGGCGCCAAGCGTCATGCGGAGCGAAGAACATGCGGGAAGGAACCGTTGGCCATTGTGCGGCCTAGTGATCGTAGGCGGCAAGCGCTGCTGGAAGCGCCTGGATCACTGCGTTACCCGCAGCGGGCAGGCCCGCCAAGATAGCGCTCACGACTTCTTCGCGCGACGCGCCGGCTTTTTTAGCTTCCGCAACATGGAATGCGATCCCGCTCTCCAGACGCGTCGCAGCCAGGATGCCGAGATAAACCAAGGCCTCTGTCTTCGCGTCCAGCGTCGAAGCCTCTCCAAGCCCCTTGGCCGCTTGCAGCCAAGCTTTCTGGTGTGCCGGCGCCTCTGTCATGAAGGCCTGAAACGCATTGCTCACCTTTGACATATCGGCCATGTCAGAAGCCTTCCTTATGTGATGACGCTCGGTTCGTTGCGGCCGGTCTTGGCACGGATGCCGGCGATTTCGTCGGCGGCGGCGATGAGGTCGGCGAGCGCTTCCGGGGTCGGCACGTCGTGCTTGGCGGCGTCGGGTTCGAAGCGCTCGATGTAAACGCGCAGTGTCGCGCCTGATGTGCCGGTGCCCGACAGGCGGTATACGATGCGCGAGCCGCCTTCGAACAGGATGCGGATGCCCTGATTGGCGCTGGTGGAGCCGTCGACCGGATCGAGGTAGGAGAAGTCGTCGGCGGCTGCGATCGTCATGCCCTGCACGCTCGTGCCGGCCAGGCGGTCGAGCTTTTCGCGCAGTTCGGCAACGAGGCCGTTGGCCGCGGCGGTTTCGACATCCTCGTAATCGTGGCGCGCATAGAAGTTGCGGCCATATTCGGTCCAGTGGGCTTCGGCGATCGCCTTTACGCTTTCGCCGCGCACGGCCAGGATGTTCAGCCACAGCAGAACGGCCCAAAGACCGTCCTTTTCGCGCACATGGTCGGAGCCGGTGCCGGCACTTTCCTCGCCGCAGATCGTGGCAAGACCGGCATCCAGCAGGTTGCCGAAGAACTTCCAGCCGGTTGGCGTTTCGTAAGCCTTCACGCCGAGCTTCTCCGCCACGCGATCAGCTGCGCGGCTGGTCGGCATGGAGCGGGCGATGCCCTTCAAGCCGCCGGCATAGGCCGGCGCCAGATGCGCGTTGGCGGCTAGCATGGCCAGCGAGTCCGAAGGCGTGACGAAGATGCCTTTGCCGATGATGAGGTTGCGGTCGCCGTCACCGTCGGATGCCGCGCCGAAGTCCGGCGCATCATCCGACATCATCAGGTCGTAGAGGTCCTTGGCATGCACCAGGTTCGGATCGGGATGATGGCCGCCGAAATCTTCCAGCGGCACGAAGTTCTTGACGCTGCCTTCCGCCGCGCCCAGCCGATGCTCCAGGATTTCCTTGGCGTACGGGCCGGTTACGGCATGCATGGCGTCAAAGGTAAGGCGGAAGCCGCCCGCGATCTTCGCCTTGATGGCGGCGAAATCGAACAGCTCTTCCATCAAGGCGGCGTAATCGGCGACGGAATCGATGATCTCGACATCCATGGTGCCGACCTCGACGCGGCCGATCTGGTCGAGATCGACATCCGGCGTTTCGCAGATCTTGTAGGTGTCGATCACCCTTGAGCGCGCATAGATCGCGTCGGTGACTTTTTCCGGTGCGGGGCCACCGTTGCCGGTATTGTACTTGATGCCGAAGTCTTCGTTCGGACCACCGGGATTGTGGCTGGCCGAGAGGATCAGACCACCAAATGCCTTGTTCTTGCGGATGACGTTGGACGCGGCCGGCGTCGAGAGAATACCGCCCTGCCCCACGAGCACGCGGCCGAAGCTATTGGCGGCGGCCATTTTGATCCCGATCTGGATGACTTCGCGATTGAAGAAGCGGCCATCGCCGCCGATCACCAAAGTCTCCCCCTCGAAGCCTTCAAGACTGTCGAACACCGACTGAATGAAGTTCTCGACATAGTTCGGCTGCTGGAAAACCGGCACCTTCTTGCGCAGGCCGGATGTGCCCGGCTTCTGGTCGGGGAAGGGCGTGGTGGAAACAGTTTTCATAGATGTGTTCCCCGAAGGAGCGAGCGATAAACGTCGATATAGCACTCGGCGCTGTGGTCCCAAGACACGTCCGACTTCATCGCCTGGACTTGCATCTGCCGCCAATTGTCGGGCTCGCGATGCACGTTGAGCGCGCGGCGGATGGCGTTCAGGAAAGGCTGCCGTGCCAGCGGCTCGAACTGGAAGCCCGTAGCGACCTTGGCCGTAAGCGCCGCTTCGTTGGCGTCGATGATCGTATCCGCCAGACCGCCGGTGCGGGTCACGATCGGCACGCAGCCANNCATTTGTCCTGCGTCTTGAACAGGAACTTCCAGTCGCCATAGCGCAGGCCGTGCAGCTGCGTCAGGCCGCAGGGTTCGAAGCGCGACGGTACGAGAATGGCGTCGGCACCGGCCGTGAGTTGATGCGAAAGCGCTTCGTCATAGCCGGTCACGACGCCGATGCGGCCGGGATGACGGCCGGCTGCTGCATGGATTTCGCCTTCGAAGCGCGCGTCGCCATTGCCCAGCAGCGCAACTTTGGCGCCCATACCGACGATGTCGTCCAGGCAATCGACGAGAACGTCGATGCCCTTCTGCCAGGTCAGGCGGCTGACTAGGCATAGAAGCAGGCTGTCGTCACGATCGAGACCGAAGCGCTCTTCCACATGGTGGCGATTGCTCTGACGGTCATCGAGCACATCGGCGGAATAGTGCGCAGGCAAATGCGGGTCGGTTTGCGGGTTCCACTGATCGATATCGATACCGTTGACGATGCCGACCAGGGACGCGGAACGATCATTGAGGAGCCCATCCAGCCCCATGCCGAATTCAGGCGTGCGGATTTCCTGCGCATAGCTCGGGCTCACGGTGGTGATCGCCCAGGCGGACTGAAGGCCGGCCTTGAGGTAACCGACGCCCCCATAATATTCCACACCGTGGATCGACATGGCGTCATCCGGCAGACCGAGCTCGGCAAAGATGCCGGCATCATACTGGCCCTGAAAGGCCAGGTTGTGGATGGTGATGACGCTCGGCGTCGCGACGGCCGCGCCATAGCGCATGTAAGCGAGCGTGAGTGCGGCCTGCCAGTCATGGACATGAACGAGGTCGGGCCGGTAGTCGGACAGCAGGCCGCCTGCGATGTCAGCACCGGCGCGGGACAAAGCCGCAAAACGCCGCCAGTTGTCGCCCCAGTCCACGGCGCCGTTGCCGTAGATGCCGCCATCGCGCTCGAACAGATGCGGGGCGTTCAGCACGAACAGCTTCAGCCCGGCGACTTCCGCCTGGATGATCTCGGCAGAACCGCCATAGAAATCGCCCCAGGCAAACACGCTGCGCGCTGTGCCTGACGCATGCACGCGTGCCATGACCTGCTTGTAGCCGGGAATCAGCGTGGTGGTGCCGACGCCGTGGCGTTCAAGGGCCAGCGGCAGCGCGCCGGCCACATCGGCCAGACCGCCGGTCTTGACGAGAGGGTAGATTTCGGAGGCGACTGCGAGAACTTGCATCAGCTGTATGGAAGCCTGTCGATCATTTCCTGGGTGATGAGGCAAACCCCGCCTTCGGAGCGGCGGAAGCGGCGGGCGTCCACTTCCGGGTCGAAGCCGACAACGAGCCCTTCCGGGATTTCGACGCCGCGATCGAGAACCACCTTCTTCAGCTTGACGTTGCGGCCGACAATGCAGTCCGGCATCACCACCGCTTCTTCCAGAGAGGAGAAGGAGTTCACGCGCACACCGGTGAACAGAAGGCTGCTGCGCAGCATGGCGCCTGAGACGATGCAATCGCCCGAAACGAGCGATGAGATCGCGGAGCCGCGGCGGCCGTCTTCGTCATGCACGAACTTTGCCGGCGGGCGCACCTCGGCATAGGTCCAGATCGGCCATTCGCGGTCATAAAGATCGAGTTCCGGCACGACATCGGTGAGGTCGATGTTGGCTTCCCAATAAGCGTCGATCGTGCCGACATCGCGCCAATAGGCTTTGTCCTCGAAGCGCGACTTCACGCAGGAGGTCGAGAAGCGGTGCGCGACGGCTTTGCCGTGCTGGACGATGTAAGGGATGATGTCCTTGCCGAAGTCGCGGCTCGAGCCATGCGTGGCCGCATCGCGTCGCAGTTGTTCGAACAGGAACTTGGTGCGGAAAACATAGATGCCCATCGAGGCCAGCGCCATGTCGGGCTTGTCAGGCATGCCTGGCGGATCGGCGGGTTTTTCGACGAAAGCCGAGATGCGGTCTTCGCCATCCACATGCATGACGCCGAAACCCACGGCTTCCATGCGCGGCACTTCCAGACAGCCAACGGTCACATCGGCGTTCTGGTCAACGTGCTGACGCAGCATCAGCT
>DCDI01000018.1:0-18556 GCA_002316345.1 Phyllobacteriaceae bacterium UBA1059
ACGAATGGGCCCATATCGCAAGAGCGGCACAACTTGCCGACGGTATCCTCTTCACGGAGGTGGCGTCGCCGGGCCTGCCCGCGCAAGGATCCATCGATCCGTCGTTCAACACCTTGGTTCAACAGATTCACGAGCAGCGCTTCGTGCCCCTGGGCCAAACGATGGACTCTTTCCGAGCAGCTACTTGGAGTACCGAAAGGGTTCTGGCGAACAACAATGCCGGCGTTTATTTCCCGGGAGCCTATCTTTTGTCGATCATCGCATTGTTGGCGGCACGACAGGCTGGTGGATCGATCGTTGCAACGCTCGAGTGGGTGAGCCTCGCAAATGGCATCGCCTGTGTGCTGATCGCTGCTGCAGCCATTCAGATAACGAGATCCGGTAAATGGGCGTTTCTTGTTGTCGCCAGTCTGCCAATGTCCCTGTTCCTTTTCGCATCCGCTTCACCGGACGGCTTTCTGATCTCGGGCGCCATGCTGATTGCAGCGATTGTTATACGGATCTGGAACGACCAGGTTTTTCAGACGTGGCAAGCTGTCTTGATGACGATCATTGCAACGATCATCGTCGCCACGAAGATCCCCTACTTTCCGGTCTTTGCCGCAGTCCTGCTTTGCTGCCTGTTTTACGGCCGGAAGGGCAACGAGTTGTCCCTAGCGGGCAGCAAGCGTCACCTTCTGCTCGCAGGCTGCATGGCCGCGCTCATCATCATCCCCGTGGCCTGGTTGATCGCCAGCAAAGCGGGTGAAATTGCAGTTGGAGGTTACAAGGCAGGCAACAGTAGTGAACAGATCGCGTTTCTGATCGACAATCCAGCCAGCATCTTCGCCATCGCTGTGACAACGATGCAGAACTTCGGCCTCATGCACGTGTATCAGATCGTCGGAAATCTAGGCTGGCTGGACGCACCCCTGCCATTCTCCTGCTATGTCTATTTGATCGCAGCACTCCTCGCAGTGTTCTTACTTGATGGCAGCCGCACAGCGTCTCCGGCCAAGCGCCTAGCACTCCTTCTTGGCGTCTTGTTATCGGTCGGCGCTATTTATCTCAGTCTCTACGCCTCCATAAACGAGGTCGGCAATCTCGACGGCATCGTAGGCGTACAAGGACGATACTTCCTGCCCCTTTTGCCGTTCCTGGCATGTTGCATGCCCGCGCTCCCTGTCCGAAATGGCTGGGGTGTTGCAACTATTGCACTATCAGCTGTCGGCGTTTCCGGCTACGCACTCGTCGCAACGATCATAACAAGATACTACATGTAGATGATAAGCGACGAAATGCAGAACTGCTGGTTCGTAATACCGGCGTTGAACGAAGGTTGCGTCATCCATGATGCCCTGGAGCCCCTACAGCATCGTGGATACCAGATCGTCGTTGTGGATGATTGCTCGTCGGACGATACACGGCATATAGCAAGTGCTGCTGGAGCCTGGGTGTGTCGCCACGCGATCAATCTGGGCCAAGGCGCTGCGCTGCAGACCGGCATCGACTTTGCACTTAATCACGGCGCCAGCGTCATCGTCACTTTCGACTCTGACGGACAGCACAGCCTTGACGATGCCGAAGCGATGATCGAAGCGCTGAAAACAGGCAGCTTTGATTACGTGTTGGGATCACGCTTCCTCGGCAAGACGGAAAACATGCCCACTTCGCGCCGCCTCTTGCTACAGGCAGCCACCCTTTACACCCGACTTCACACTGGCATGAAGCTGACCGACACGCACAATGGTCTCCGCGCGATGACGGCTCGGGGTGCAAGCGCCTTGAACCTGCAGCACAACCGAATGGCGCATGCCTCGGAGATCTTGGACAAGATCGCTGCGTCGGGTCTCCCTTGGCGAGAGCATCCCTGTACCATTACTTACACAGACTACTCACGTGCCAAGGGCCAACGGCTTTCGGGCATGTTCGACATCCTCCTCGACCTATACCTTGGACGCTTGCATAAATGATTGCACAGCTCGTTCTTCTGACCTTCATTGTGTTCCTGATTGTCTACGCGTGGACGCAGCGTGCCCGGTCGAAGCTTGTCGCTAATTCAGTTATGCTGATTTGCGTGATCGGCGCTGGATTGGTCATCTATCCGGATTCGGCAACCAACCTCGCCCAGGCCGTGGGAATCGGAAGGGGCGCTGACCTTATTACTTACCTTTTCATCGTGATCGTGATGGTTGCGATCTTCAACTTGCATCTCAGTACACGGTCGGAACAGCGGCGCCTGACGAAGCTTGTTCGTGAAATAGCACTTCTAACAGCGCAGCAGCCGAAGCCATGAGCGCAGGCCGCTTCGTTTCAATCCTTTCGATCGTTTTAGCAATGAGCATCGGGCAGCTGCTTTTCAAAGCAGCGGCGAGAAGTGCGCCCGCCACGTGGAGGCTAGACGTAGCCACACTCTGGTCGTTAGCGACCAATGGCTACCTGGTTGCTGCCCTCTTTCTCTACGCCGCGACCACGATCCTGTGGGTCTACGTTCTTAGAGAAGCGCCGCTGAGCACGTCGTATCCATTCATGGCGCTGGCGATGGTCATCGTGCCCACCGCAGGTGTGCTCTTGTTTGCAGAACCGGTCAGCCCTTCCCTTGTTTTGGGTATCGGCTTGGTTATTGCCGGCATCCTTGTTGTTGCCGCTGGGTTCTAGAAGACTTCTGCCTCACTCATCACCGAACTGTTGATGCTCCTCAAGGACGAGCATCTCACGGACTCAGATGCATCCTCATAACCGTTGCTGCCTCAAGAGGATGCCCACGAGGATGGAGTGGGCGATGGTTCCGCGCACCGCTCCCCTTAAGCCGAAACTGTCAGATCAGACCGAGCCCCTCAGGCCTCGGCTGCAGTGATCTTGTAGCTGAACGCCTTGGCATCGAGTTCATCGAAGCGGCCGCTCGTCTCGGCGAGGCCCTGCGGATACATCAGGAACGGCACGCTGGTTGCGGAGGCGGCACCCGGCAGCGCGACGTCATGCGCCATGTTGTAGGCGACCCAGTTGCCTTCCCAATTGCCGAACAGCGCTGCGTCCACCGGAGCAACCAGCGGATCTTTGGGATCGCGGATCCATTGCTCGGTTTCCTTGCGCATGACCTTCAGCACATCGGCCGGATCCATCGCCACCCAGCCATAGCCTTCCAGCCAGGCTTCGGCGCGGCAATGCTGCGCCGTCGTCACATCGGGCGAACCGGCGCCGACCTGGCTGTAGCCGAACTCGGAAGCCGCCACGCGCACGCCATAGATGTCACGCGCCGGCACACCGGAGGCGCGCGCCAAACCGACGAACAGGCCGTTGAGGTCGGCGCATTTGCCGCCCGGCTCGGCATTCGCCAACAGGGCCTTCAGATCGCCGGAACCGCAGCCGGGCGTATCAACGTTGCGAAAGCAGGACGCCACGATCCAGGTGTAGATCGCCCGCACCTTCTCGACATCGGTTGTTGCACCCGCCGTCACGCGCTTCGCGGTCTCGCCCACGATGCCGTCGAGCGGTGCCATGCTGCTGGACGCCAAAGCCTCCTTCAGCACGGCCGGATCTTCATGCACGTCGCTCTTCTTCGACCAGTCGATCGTGCGATTGCGCGTTTCCACCCGCGTCGTCACCTCGACCTTGCGGTCGGTCTGCGCGGCGTCGAATTTCGCATGGAGCATGCTGGCGCCCGTTGCCGGATCGGTCACGACTTCCGCGCTTGAAGCATTGCCGGTCCACTTCGTACCCAGCGTGCGCTGCCATGGCGTGTCGACCGAGGGGATCGGCAGCCAAACGGAGGTTGCACCGCCATCCGGCGGGGTCACGGAGGTGCTCAGATCGAAGCCGCGCCAATCGGAAGCCTGCGGGGCATAGTGGCGATGCACGGACTGCGCTGCAGCCAGAACGAGGCGTGGCATTGCAAGCATCGCGGCTGCGGCAACACCAAGCTTTAGCACCGTACGACGGGATGTCAGGGACATTATCTCTCCTCAGAGCTAGGTCGGGCAGCAAAATGCATGAAGCACCCGCGCCGCGACAGGTCATTGCGCTCTGTCTAATACGACCACACCCCCACCGCCACCCAATTTTGGCTGCCGGACCGTCACGTCAGGAGGATGCAGCTGTGGTGGGATCGGTTGATGACCCTGTGCATTGCTGAACACAACCCGAAGGAGCACATCATGGCGCTGTCCGACAAAGCCCTATCCATCCTGACTTTCGCCGCCTACCACCAGCTGTCCAGCGGCATGATCGTTCGCGATGTCGTTCTGGAAGATGATGCCGGCCACAAGGCCGAACCGGAAGGCGTGAAGGAGTTGAGCGACGCCGGCTTGCTCGAAGCCAACGGCAAGCGCGGCACGCTGACCGACGAAGGCGAGACCATGCTGGAGAAAGTCATTGCCGCAATCAAGAGCGCGGGCTGATCGGCCGATCTAGCGCGAAGAACCATCCTGCTGCGCCTGCCACGCAGTCCAGGCCTCTTCCACCCGGTTGCCCAATGTCGGGGTCAAGCCTCGCGCCTTGTAGCGTGACCGGCTGCCCCGCACCGCCGGCGCGCTGTAGTGGATATCCTGCGCCAGCTGGGTGAGATAGGACCGACCCTGCTTTTCAAACAAGCGGCGCTCGTTCTCGTCCAGCACGATCAAAAAGGGATAATCCGCCGCGCTGTGGCTGCAGAAGGCGTTCAGATAAAGAACGCCTTCTTCTTCAAGCAACAGCCAGAAATACGGCTCTTCATCCAGAACAACCATCGCCCCCCTCGATCAGGCAAACAAACAGCCCGGCTGGATTTCTCCAGGCCGGGCTTTTTGGTTTATTCCGCGTCGCTTGCAGCCGTTGCCGCATCGCCTGCGGCATCGTCCTTGGGCTTATCCCGCGCATTTGCCTTTGCGGCCAGCTTTTCAGCCTTCTTGGCGGCTTTTTGCAGCTCCCGCTGCCGCTTTTCGAAGTCGTAGTTCGGTGTCTTGGCCATACGCGCCCCTCTTTATATCGCGTTATATCTTAAGCGCCGCGCGCCGCCATATAGGTGTCGAGCTTCTTGCGCGACGGTCCGTAACGCTTGATGATCGTCTTTGCTTCGCTGATCGGCACGCCGAACTTGGCGGCAAAGGCTGCGGCCTCGTAGGTGTCCGTGCCGGCACCTTTTTGATCGGTCTTGCCTGCTGATTTGGCTGTCATTGTTGTGCCTCCTGGCATCGAGCGACTCAGATGATCTTGGTTCGGTCGAGCCTATCGGAGCTCGAACCGGTGCCGCAGTCGCCGCTTCATTCTTGTGTAGATAGGCATCATAGCATCATTTTGCAGCGCGGTGCTGAACAATCGCACAGCCGGCGAACAAGCCGTGCCGATGACGCAGCTTGGTTGAGCTGAGCCCACGACTCTCATATCTGAAGCGGATGCTGACGATGTTTCGCTCCTTCATCCAGGCGGGCTTTGAATGCGGCCGGCTCGAATGGCAGAAGAACTTCTGCCTTCTGTCGGGCTCGCGCCATCTGCCCGAACAGGACATGGCCGCCCATTACGCCATCGTCAAAGCGCACGGCATCCGCACGATCCGCGACGGCCTGCCCTGGTGGCTGCCCATTGAGCCGCGGCTGCAATGCGCGCGGGATGCCGGCCTCGAAGTCATATGGGACCTCAACCATTACTGGCGCCATCCCGATCCTGTCGGCTATGCAGAGCGCGTGGCACAGGCCGTCCGGACCGTAGTGCCTGACCAGACCTTCTGGTGCTGCTTCAACGAACTCAGCTTCCACCCCCGCATGGTGCCGGGCGAAAGCTTCGATTATGTCGTTGAGCAGTCGCGCACCATCCTGTCGATCCTCAAGGCGAGCCTGCCTGATGTCCGTCTGGTCACGGCCGAGCCTGCCCACCGTCCGCACGAGATCGGCGCCCATGCGCTGGCCGATTGCGCCGATGTCATCGGCATCAACGTCTATCCGCACGAACTCAAGCGCGACATCAGCCGCTCACTGAAAGATGTCGCGGCGCGCTATGGCAAACCGGTGATGATCGCCGAGACCGGCCTGCATCACGGCCATCATCGCCGCTGGAAAGGCATCAACGACAAGGGGCATTGGCTTGAAAACGTGCTCGACGCCGTGGCGCGCTCCAAGGTCCATGTCATGGGCGTGTGCCTGTACCCGATCGTCAACGCGCCAGCCTGGAACGCTCCGCATCGTCGCCGCTGGGATCACGGTTTGATCCGCGAGGACCTCAGCATCGATGATAGCCTTTCGCACGCTATCATGCGCGAAACAGGCGCAGACCGCTTTAAAGCAGCCTGAGCCACCCGAACCGCTTTGCTTACTGAAGCGCGTCGGCCACCGCGTCGAAGAACAGATACGGGTCGATCGGCTCCTTGTCGGTCGGCTTCGGCTGCGCGCCGAACGTCACGACCACAACATTCTTGGCGGGATTGATGTAGATGTTCTGACCCTGGATGCCGATCGCGCCATAAGCGCCGTCCTTCATGGAGCTGGGCGTCCAGCCCGTCCACCACATATAACCGTAGTCGAGCTTCTCGCCATTCTTCAGCGTGGTCGGCTGCGAAGCCTCCTTGACCCAACCGTCCGGCAGGATCGATCCACCATTGATCATGCCGTTCTCAAGGAAGAACTGGCCGAAACGAGCATAGTCGCGCAAGGTTGCGCTGATGCCGCTGCCGCCGATCTCGACGCCATCGGGCGAATCCAGCCACCAGGTCGCGTCGGATTCCATGCCGTATGGCTGCCAGATTTTTTCCGACAGATACTCAGCCAGCGGCTTCTTCACCGCACCGCGCACGATCTCCCCCAGCACCTGCGTTTCGCCTGTCGAATAGGTGTTCGACGTGCCGGGCTCGGCCGCGCGCGGCAGGCTCGCCATCAGCTTCATCGCCGATCCCGGTTCTTGGGCAATCTGCGCCTTCAACAGCGCGCGGCGGTCGGATTGAGGATCGGTATAGGTCTCGTTCCATTTGACGCCCGACGACATCATCAGCACGTCCTTCACCGTCACGCCTTCGTAGGCGCTGCCTTTCAGCGCCGGAACGTAATCCACCACCTGCGAATCGAGCCCGGAAATCAGCCCGTCCTTGATCGCGATGGCCGCGAGTGTCGAGGTGATCGACTTGGCAACCGACATCGACATCCAACGCGTTTGGTCGGTGTTGCCGCGCTGGTAGGTCTCGTAGGCGATCTTGCCGTCTTTCAGAACGAGCATCGCCGTGATGCTGTCCAGCGCCATGAAGTCGTAAAGGTCGTAAGACTTGCCTTCGACATCGAATTTGACGTTGGTCAGCTGCTTGGCGGCGCGCTCGAAGTCATTCACCTTCCCGCCGGCCTTGATCGTATGGGTCGGGAACAGGCGATCGATGTTGCGGAAGGTCGCAACCGCATCGTCCGGCAACAAGGCACCATCATAGATCTGCTCGACCGTACCGATCTTTTCGCCCGCATGCGGATTGGGCGCGGCCTGCGCGAAAGCGCCTCCCGCGCTTCCGAGCAACAAAAGACCAACCAGGAAGGGCTGAATCTTCTGGATTTTGCTGAACATGTGCATTCCCCTGCTTTTCTGGACCCATCTTGACGCCAGGCGGAACTAAGGCAAGGGCTTATCGCTCAGGCCGGACCTCAGCGATCCGGCCTGCCTATTTTATGCTCAGAAGAACGCCTGCAGCCCGGTTTGCGCCCGGCCGAGGATCAGCGCATGAACGTCATGCGTGCCCTCATAGGTGTTCACCGTTTCCAGGTTCTGCGCATGGCGCATGATGTGGTAGCCAATCTGGATACCGTTGCCGCCATGCATGTCGCGGGCCTGACGGGCGATGTCGAGCGCCTTACCGCAATTGTTGCGCTTCACGATGGAGATCATTTCCGGCGCCATTTTGTGCTCGTCCATCAAGCGGCCGACCCGCAGAGAGCCTTGTAATCCCAACGCAATTTCGGTCTGCATGTCCGCGAGCTTCTTCTGGAACAGCTGCGTTTGCGCCAGCGGCTTGTTGAACTGCTTGCGGTCGAGACCATACTGCCGCGCCCGGTGCCAGCAATCTTCCGCAGCCCCCATCGAGCCCCAGGAAATGCCGTACCGCGCCCGGTTGAGGCAGCCGAACGGACCCTTCAAACCGGAAACGTTGGGCAGCAGCGCGTCTTCGCCCACCTCCACGCCTTCCATCACGATCTCGCCGGTGATCGAAGCCCGCAACGAGAGCTTGCCCTCGATCTTCGGCGCCGAAAGCCCCTTCATGCCCTTTTCCAGCACAAAGCCGCGGATCGCGTTGTCATGCGCAGCCGACTTCGACCAAACCACGAAAACGTCGGCGATCGGCGAGTTGGAGATCCACATCTTGGAGCCGGACAGGCGATAGCCGCCGTCGATCTTCTCCGCCCGCGTCTTCATGCCGCCCGGATCGGAGCCCGCATCCGGCTCGGTCAAGCCAAAGCAGCCGATCCACTCGCCAGATGCGAGCTTCGGCAAATACTTCTTCCGCTGTTCTTCCGAACCATAAGCGTGGATCGGATACATCACGAGCGAAGACTGCACGCTCATCATCGAGCGATAACCGGAGTCAACGCGCTCGACCTCACGCGCAACCAGACCGTACGACACGTAGCCGGCGCCGACGCCACCATATTCTTCCGGGATCGTCACGCCGAGCAGCCCGGCTTCGCCCATCTCGCGGAAAATCGACGGATCCGTCGTCTCGTCGAGGTAAGCCCGCTCGATGCGCGGCGCGAGCTTATCGGCGGCAAAAGACGCCGCGGCATCGCGGATCATCCGCTCTTCTTCCGTCAGCTGATCCTCGAGAAGGAATGGGTCTGACCAGTTGAACGCGGCCGTTTTGGCTGAAGTGTTCGACATAAACTGCTCCCATCAACGCAACACCGTTCCGCTCTCACGGACGGTGCTAATCCAGATCATTCGCTAATGCTTTCCAAGGTAGGGGCAAAGCGCTATTTTTCCATGACTTCATGCATTGAATGAATGACCCATGCGCGCGCGCCGCTTTATTCCCTCCCTCAGCCAGCTCCTCGCCTTTGAAGCGGTGGTGCGCCATCAATCCGTGACAATTGCCGCCAAGGAAATGAACCTGACGCAAAGCACGGTCACGCGCCTCCTGCAAAATCTCGAAGGCCAGATCGGCCAGCCGCTGTTCGTGCGCGAACGTAAGAGGCTCGTCCCAACCGACGCAGCGAAAGCCTACTGCGCCGATATCTCGGCTGCCCTGAACATGATCCAGCGCGCCAGTATGGGGCTGATGACCAATCCCGATGGCGGCTCCCTGTCGCTCGCCGTTCTGCCGACCTTCGGCACCCGCTGGCTCGCGCCGCGCCTGGCGCCTTTTCTGCAAGCCAATCCCGGCATCACGGTCAATCTGGCAACGCGCGTACAGCGCTTCAGCTTCGACACCGAAAGCTTCGATGCCGTCATCTTCTTCGGGCAGGCCAACTGGCTGCGCGCCAACCACATGAAGCTGTTCGACGAGCATCTGACGGCCTGCGCCTCGCCCGACTTCCTGCGTCGCCATCCCATCGACACCGCAGCCCAACTGGCGAACCTGCCGCTGCTCCAGCTCGAAACACGCCCGACAGCCTGGAGCGCATGGTTCGAAGGCCAGAACGCCACCCCGCCAGCGAAATCAGGCATGCTGATGGACCAGTTCTCCATGATGATCCAAGCCGCCATCTCCGGCCTCGGCATCGCGCTTCTGCCGGACTATCTGGCCTGGGCCGAAATCGCAGAAGGCCGTCTCCTGCCCGTGCTGCGCCCAAGCGTATCAGGTGCCGGAAGCTATTGGCTGGCCTGGCCCGAAGCCAAGGATCGCTACGGCCCCCTGCGCGCCTTCCGCAATTGGATGGCGGAAACGGAAGCGCCCGAGGAGGTCACGGCCTGAATCCGTTCGCTTACCGCCGCGTCGCGTCCGCGATCACTGCCGCAGCCTGCTCGATCGCACCGCTGCCATGCGGAATGTCGAGCGCCAGCAGACCGGCCTGCATCACGGCCANNGGCGCATTGACATAACCCATATGCGCAAGCCGCAGATGATCGTGGTAGGCGGGCTCCGTCGGCAGCGCCATGCCGAGCCCGATGCCCAGCGTCAGCCCGGCATTGTCTTCGGCCCAACGACGCAAGCGAGCAGCGCCACCCTTGCCGATGCGAATGGAGGTCACCGCGTGCGACCGGGCCGCAGGATCAGTGACGTTCAACCCGATCTCGCCGCCTGCACCCCAAGCATTCACGGCGGCCCAAACCGCGCGTGCCAGCGTCTGGTGGCGAGCAACAACGGCGTCGATGCCTTCCTCGGTGAGGAGGGACAATGCTTCGCGCAAGCCGTAAAGCTGCTGCGCCGGCGCGGTGCCAGCGAAAGCCTTGTAGAATTCGGGGCTGAAACAGCGCGTCCGCCAGTTCCAGTAAGGCGTAACCAGATCGGCTTTTTCCGACACGTCCTTTGCCTTGTCCGAAAACCACACGAAGCTGAGGCCTGGCGGCATCATCAGCCCCTTCTGGCTGGCGCCGATCAGAACATCGACGCCCCATTGATCGAACCTGATCTCCTCGCAGGCAACCGAGGCAATCCCGTCCACCAGCAGCAGCGCCGGATGCCCCGCTCGGTCTATCGCAGCGCGCACGGCGGCAATGTCGTTGCGCACCGTCGTCGCCGTATCCGTATGCGTCATCAGAACGGCACGGATCGTATGCGCGGTGTCCTGTTCCAGCGCACGCCCGATCGCGTCGGGATCGATCGGCTTGCCGTTCCCGAAATCGAGCGCATCGACCTCGATGCCGAGGCCGCGCAAGCTCACCGCCCAGGTCTGCCCGAAATGGCCGGTGATCGCCGACAGGGCCTTGTCGCCGCGTGAAAACACGTTGCTGCTCACGGCCTCCCACGCGCCGTGGCCATTGGCGATATACACAGCGACATGCGCCGCCGTGCTTCCTACCACAGCGCGTAGATCGCGCAAAATGCCCGGATACATCTCGTGAAGCTCGCCTTCATAGATGTTAGGCGACGGCCGGTGCATGGCGGCCAGAACACGATCCGGCACCACGGTCGGTCCGGGAATGGCGACATAAGGACGTCCGGCAGCCAGGGTCACAACAGGCACTCTCTTCATTGATTCAAAGCGGTCATGCCGCGTCCCGCAAGGCACGGCAAGACGGTCATCACGGCTGCATGGTCAGCTCAGAACCCATTCCTCGAAGCGCTCGGTCAGTTCGGCCGGATCGATCCCGAAGTTTTCCAGATCCTGCGACACGACCTGCTCGGCATAGCGGGCATTGGTCGGCATGCGCTCGGCCTGATCCGGCGGGATCAAAGCAAGCGAGGCCGGGTTGAGCGGCCCGTCCTGTTGCGCCTTGGCAAAGCCCGCCAGCGGCGCGGCGGATGTCGCGAAAGCCACGAACTTCTTGGCGTTCTCGACATTGGGCGTGTCCTTGGCGACGACCCAGTAAGCCTTGTCGAGGATCGCCTGGTTCCACGTCATGGCAACAGGACTACCGCCATCCTGCGCGTTGAAGAAACGCGTGTTCCAGATGCCGATCATGTCGACTTCGCCATCGCGCAAGAGCTGGCTCGACTGTGCGCCAGCCGTCCACCACACCACGACATGCTCCTTGATCCGGTCGAGCGACTTAAAGGCGCGCTCCACGTCGAGCGGGTAAAGGTCCTTGGGATCCACGCCATCGGCCAGAAGCGCGATGGGAATGACGCGCGCCGCATAGCGCTGCAGCGAGCGCTTGCCGGGAAAGCGCTCCACATCCCAGAAGTCGGCCCAGCTTTTCGGCTCGTCGCCGAACTTGTCCTTGCGCCAGCCCATCAGCGTCGCAAAGGCGTGCGAGCCCATGCCGTTGTTGTAAAGACCGCCGGGATAGCTCTCTTCGAGATCTTCCAGCAGCCCGTTCTGGTTGGCGCGCACGAGCTCCGCCGCACCAAGCGTGGTAACGTCGAACTCATAGGTGCCAGTGTTGACCTGCTGCGCCAGCTTGGCGAAGGACACCGGCGAAACGGTCTGGATCTTGATGCCGGTCTCAGCGGTGAACGGATCAAACAGGTTCGCCCGCGCCGCCGCCTCCCATTCGCCGCCCCAGGTGTTGATCGACAGCGCAGTCTCCTGCGCCCGGGCCACGAAGGGCGAGGCAAGAGGTGCCGCCGCGACTGCTGCGACCCCCGCCAGAAATGTTCGCCGCGTCGGGCGCAGGATCGTGCTCGTCCCGTTTATGAATTGACGCATGGCTCTCCTCCCTAAAGAAACTGCGTTTGTTGGTTTGGCGCCGGTCAGTCCGTCGCGCAGACCATGATCATTTCGACCTTAAGGTCAGGGCTGGCGAGACCGGCGCTGAAGCAGGCGCGCGCGGGTGGCGTGATGCCGCCAACCCACTCGTCCCACACCCCGTTCATTTCAGCGTAGTCGCTCATATCCGGCAGGATGATCGCCACGAACAGGAGCTTGCTCTTGACGCTGCCGATCTCGGCCAGGCGCAAATCCGCCTTGTCGAGCAACTGCCGCGTCTGTTCAGCGGTGCTGAGCGACGGGTCGTAGGGCGCTTTCGGCGTGACGGCGAAATAGCCGGTGCCGTGATGGGTCACAGCAAGGCTGGCGCGATTGCCGATGCCGAAATAAGAGATCATGTCTGTAAGCGTATTCATGGAAGCGTCGTCCGAACTCATTTGGCGATGAGGTACACTGCGTCAGGCGTCCAGCTGATGCAGCAATCCTGGTTTTCCTTGATAATGACGACATCGGCGCCGAGCACCCGCACCCGCATGGTGAGATCGCCGACCTTGCCGATCACCAGCGCGTTGTCGCCATAGTTGACGATCGTCTCGACCTTCATCTGCGCGTTGCGACGGCCCTCAATCGGATTGCGCGACAGGCGCATGTGTTCAGGACGGATCATCAGCGTCACGCCCTGCCCTTTCTTGGCTTTGTCCGTCGGCGCATATTCGACCTCGCCGAGATGCGCGGCACTGGCAGTGCGTGCAACCGCATCGGTCACGACCGCCTCGATCAGGTTGCTTTCGCCGATGAAGCCCGCGACGAAGCGCGTTTCCGGCTTGTGGTAAAGGTCGAGCGGCGCGGCCACCTGGTTGATGCGCCCGCCTTCGAACACCACGATCCGATCCGACATCGACATGGCTTCGGTCTGGTCATGCGTCACGAAGATCGTGGTAACACCGAGCGCGCGCTGGATGCGCTTGATCTCAATCTGCATCTGCTCGCGCAGATTCTTGTCGAGCGCGCCAAGCGGTTCGTCGAGCAAAAGAAGCGAAGGCTCGAAAACCAGCGCACGTGCCAGGGCGACACGCTGCTGCTGGCCGCCGGAAAGCTCCTTCGGGTAGCGGTGGCCGAAATCCCGCAGACCCACCAGCTCCAGCATTTCCTCCGCCCGTTTCAGGCCGGTGGCGCGCTTCACACTGCGCATCTGCAGCGGGAAATACACATTCTCGGCCGCCGTCTTGTGCGGAAACAGCCCGTAGTTCTGGAACACGATGCCGATATTGCGCTCATGCGGCGCCAAGCCCTGCAACGGCCGGCCATCGATCTCCACGCTGCCGGTGGTCGCCTTTTCGAAGCCGGCGATGATCATCAGCGTCGTGGTCTTCCCCGAGCCACTCGGTCCCAAGAAGGTGACGAACTCGCCTTTGGCAGCGCTTAGATTGACATCGTTCAGCGCCACGAACTGGCCGTAGCTCTTGTTGATGCCTTTGAGGTCGAGATAGCTCATGTTTCTTCCTGATCGGCCGGCCTGGGGCGGCGTCTGAATGGGGGTCAGGCGGCTTGGGCGCGTGGACGGCGGTTACGCAACGCGGCAACCACCCTCGGACCAACGAGCCCAAGCAGCACGAGAGCGAACAACAGCGTCGAGATCACCGCGATCACCGGATCGGCTTCCTGCCGGATGCTGTCGAACATCTTGCGCGGCAACGTTTCGGCGTTGCGGCCTGAAATGAAGATCGACACCACCGTTTCATCAAAGGAATGGATGAAGGCAAACAGCGCGCTGATGATCAAACCGGGACGCAAGATCGGCAGCGTCACATGGATAAAGGTCTTGGCGGGGCTCGCTCCCAAGCTCATCGCGGCGCGCTCCAGCGTCCGGTCGAACCCCTTCAAGTTGGCCGAAAGAACCAGAAAGGCGATCGGCACCGCGAGAGCTGTATGGGCCAGCACGACGCCGAGATGCGTGTGCACGATGCCCATCGCGCCGAAATAGGAGTAATAGCCGACCGCCATTACGATCGACGGCACCGCGAGCGGCATCAGCATCATGAGATCGGCGATCGAGCGGCCGCGGAACTGGTGCCGCACCAGAGCAAAGGTCGCGGGCACCACAAGCAGCATGGTCAGCACGGTTGTGGCCGTGGCGATCATGATGCTGTTCCAGGTCGGGATCAGCCAGCTGGGATCAGAGAAATAAGCCTGGTAATAGCCGAGCCCATAGCCGGGCGGCGGGAATTGCAGCGAGCGGGCCGTGGAGAACGACATCGGCACCACGATCACCAGCGGCGCGGCGATGAAGATGACGACGACAACGCCGAGCCATTTCATGAAACGTGTCATGGCAGATCACCCCCAGAGTTTGTCGAGGCCGAAGCGGCGGTGATAGATCGTGAGGATCACCATGGTGAAGACGAGCAGCACCATGGCCAGCGCCGAGCCCATGCCGAAGGCCAGGAACTCGTCGAGCTGGGTGCCGATCAAACCGGCGATCATCTGTTCGCGCGGGCTGCCAAGCAGCGCCGGCGTCACGTAGAAACCAAGGCAGATCACGAACACCAGCACGCAGCCATTGGCAATGCCCGGCGCCGTCAGCGGCAGATACACGTGTCGCAGCAGCGAACCGCCCCGCGCGCCAAGGCTCTCGGCCGATCGCACCAGCACCGGGTCGATCTTCCGCATCACCGAATAGATGTTCATGATCATGTAGGGCGCCAGGATATGCACCATCGCCAGCGTCGAGGAAAAGCGCGTGAACAGAAGCTGCGGCGGCTTGGTGATGCCGACCGCCTGGAACAGCCACACCAGCGGTCCGCTCGTGCCAAGAAGCACCATCCAGGCATAAGTCCGCACGAGAAAACTCGTCCAGAAGCTCATCGTCACCAGAAGCAGGATCAGCATGGCCGTGCGCTGGCTGCTGACCGACATCAGGTAGGCCAGCGGATACCCGGCCAGAAGGCAGCAGAGCGTCACGAAGCCTGCGGTCAGGAAGGTGTTGATGAAGACGCGCTGATACAGTCCGCCGGTCAGCGCCCGCTCGTAATTGGCGAATGTCACGCGGGGTTCGGTGAAGCTCATCACGGCCACATCGATCAGCGGCACGACGAAGAACACAACAAGAAACACGGCCAGCGGCGTCAAAAGGAGCCACGGCCACAGGTTCTTTCGTTCGGTCAGGTTGGAAAAACCGGTCATCTCTGCCGTTATCGGTTCGAGCCTTGGAATGAACCGCCGCGATTGAAGTGCGGCGGCAGTCTTGGGTGGGCCGCTCAGCGGCTCAGCTTGCGAGCCATTCTTCGAACCGCTCCGACGCTTCCGCCGGGTCACCGCCGAAATTCGCCATGTCCTGTTCGAAGGTCTGGGAATAGTTCGCCGGCGCGGTCGGCATGCGCGCCGCAGCCTCGGCTGGAATGAACTCGTTGGATGCTGGGTTCAGGGCACCGTAATCCGCCTGCATCACGAACTCCGCCAGCGGCTTTGCGCTGGTGGCGAAAGCGATGAACTTCTTCGCGTTTTCGGCATTCGGCGTGTCTTTCGCCACAACCCAATAGGCGCGGTCGATCTCGCCCTGGTTCCAGGTCATGGCGACCGGCGCGCCGGCCTTTTCCGCTTCAAAGAAGCGGGCGTGCCAGATGCCGATCAGGTCCACTTCGCCATCGCGCAGGATCTGCGTCGACTGCGCGCCGGCCGTCCACCACACGCGGACATGATCCTTGATGCGGTCGAGCGATTCAAAGGCGCGGTCGAGATCGAGCGGGTAAAGATCCTTCACTTCGACGCCATCCGCCAGAAGCGCGATCGGCAGCACACGGGCGGCATAGCGCTGAAGCGAGCGGCCGCCGGGGAAGCGCTCGACGTCCCAGAACTCGGCCCAGGTCTTCGGCCCTTCCTTGATCTTGTCGGTGCGCCACGCCATCACGGTCGCGAAGGCATGCGACGCTACACCATTCTCGAACAACCCGCCTTCATAAGGCGCTTCGAGATCTTCGATGATGCCGGCCTCGTTGGCGCGCACCAGCTCGCCGCCGCCAAGCGTGGTGATGTCGAACTCATAGGTGCCGGTATGCACCTGCTGCGCCAGCTTGGCGAAGGAGACCGGCGACAGGGTCTGGATCTTGATGCCGGTTTCAGCCGTGAACGGATCAAACAGATGCGCGCGTGCCGCCTCGTCCCAGGGCCCGCCCCATGTGTTGATGTAAAGAACATTGTCCTCGGCGCGCGCGACATAGGGCGCGGCAAGCGTGGATGCGGCCGCCAGGCCGGTGGCCTTCAGGAAAGTGCGTCGGCTCGGCGTCATCAGGGACGCCGGATCAAGCGTGAATTTCGGCACGTCCAGTTCTCCTCTTTTATTATGCTTGGCCGTTTATTTCGATGGTCGGAACGTCGCCTCGTAGAGCCGAAGCCAGTTCTTGTGGGTGATCTTGGCCACTTCCTCTTCCGAGAAGCCGACCGCGCGCAGGCCGCCGGGAATGACGTTCATGTCTTCCACGGTCTGGAACCAGTCCGGCGGCGGCGCCTTCAGCGGCTTGCCGGCGGCACTCGCCCCATATTGAACGCCGCGCGTCCAGCGGCCCTGCCGCATCCAGGCATAATCGGGTGCCGTGAAGTTGTGGCTGCGATCGGTGCCGATCGCGACGGAGTCGATGCCCGCGATATCCACGGTTCTAGCGACCATCCCGCACCAGGCTTCGATCGACTTGCAGTAGCCGTCGCCGGTGATGTTGCGGTAAGCCGCACAGCCGATCACGCCGCCGGTCTGGCCGAGAGCCTTGATGACATCATCCGACTTGTTGCGCTTGTGATCGAACAGCGAGCGCGCATTGGCATGCGTAACTGCGATCGGCTTTTCCGATGCCTCGATCGCATCCAGCGTGGTGCGGTCGCCGACATGGCTGCAATCCACGAGAATGCCGGCGCGGTTCATTTCCAGAACCACTTCCTTGCCGAAGCGCGCAAGGCCGGAATCCTCGGCCTCATAACAGGAGCCGCCGAGTTCGTTCTGGTTGTTGTAGGTGAGCTGCACGACACGCACGCCAAGTTCGGCGAACATTTCCACCAGCCGAATGCGTCCTTCAAACAGGTTTGCGTTCTGGTAGCCGAGGATCACGGCGACCTTGCCCTCCGCACCGATGCGTTCGATCTCGGCCGAGGTCGTGCCGATCTCGGCGACATCCGAATTGTCGCGCACCAGGTCGCGCCAAAGACCGAGCGCATCAAGCGATTCCAGGGCGCCTTCCCAGAAGCCGCAAGTCACCACCACGCCACCGACACCGGCACGCTGCAGCGAAAGAAAAGCCTCACGGTCGAAGTGACCGCATTGCAGACCGTCGATGATCATGGGTTCGCGCCCTTTTCTTGAGTTTGCTGCGAGGCGGGTGCAGCCAGAAACGACACATCGGTGTCGTCGTCATTGTCCTTACGGCCGGTCACGCTGCCGTCTTCGTTGACGATCATCGGCCCGGCATGGCGGCGCGACACCACCGTGTCGGCGGCCAGCGCCTTCTTGGCGTGGTGATAAACCCGCCACCAGAGATCGGCCTCGATCGGCGTGCCGTTGCACAGGAGGTCCCACAAAACCGGATCATCCTCGGCAACCCTGCCGGTCAGCGGCTGCGGCTTGGCGGTGACAACGCCGCCCTCTTCCACGGTGACGCTCAGCCCAGTGCGTCCGCCCAACGCTTCCGCAATCTTCACCTCTGCGGGTTCGACCGCATTGCGAACGGTGATCCGCGCTTCGCCATGTTTGGCTGTGAGTTCGCCGAGCAGATCGAGCAGGCTCGGCACCACGACCCAGCCATGCTGGTTGCCGGCGTCGAGCACCAGCGCCGAACCGTTCTCGGCCGTGATCGTGATTGCTTCCGGCTTCGCATCGGCCAGCAGGTCGAAGCGCTCTTCAAGGGCAGCGAAACCGCCTAAGCCGACCTTCTGCGACAGCATCACGAAATCCTGCATGGCCAGAAAGAAGCCCTTGGGCAAAGCCATCAGCGACAAGATGCGTTCGGACATGAGCCGCATTTCGCGCGGCATGATTCTGAGCGTGGTCATGGATGTGGGATCACTCATGCGAGAACCGGTTCGGGCGGATAGAACCAAGGCCCGGTATGGCCGGAGCGGATGTCCTGCGGCGTCGGAGCGCCATGGTAAAGCACACCGCGCAGGTTGCGGTTCAGGAAGTCGCGCGTCTTGTCGATGCCGTGAATGGCGACATTTAGCAGCCGCACCAGATCGATCGGCACGAAAGCGTCCGAATTGATGTTGGCATGCGGCGTGTGATAGCAGCGCCCCCGCAGGCTTTGGATGCGCGACAGGATGAACCGATGCTGCGGATGCTTCATCAAGAAGCGCGCGACGGTCAGATCCGCTTCCGACGCCTCAAGGTCGGCCGCCAGCGCCTGGATGCCGCC